>CAJCBN010000148.1 GCA_903960645.1 uncultured Actinomycetes bacterium
GGGATCAGCACCCGCGCCTCACCGGCGTGCTCGCCCTCACGGCCGCCGTTGAAAAAGTAGGTGACGTGGGGATACTTCTCCGTCTCCGCGACGTGCAGTTGGGCGACACCGGCCTGCTCAAGCGCGTCGGCGAGCACGTGCCCGGGCCGATCCTCCGGGAAGGCGATGGCGCCGGGCTGTCCATCCCAGTACGCGGTCATCGCGGTCAGCCCGGCGACCCCATGCGCACCACGATCGAAGTGGTCGAAGGCAGGGTCGGCCAACGCCTGGCAGAGCTCACGGGCGCGGTCCGGACGGAAGTTGAAGAAGACGACCTCGTCGCCCGCGGCGATCCGACCGCTGCCATCGCCGATCACGACGGGCTCCACGAACTCGTCGGTGACACCGGCCGCATGTGCTGCCTCGATCGCGGTGGCGACATCGGGAGCCTGCGCGCCCACGCCCTCCACGAACAGGCGCCAGGCGCGCTCCACCCGCTCCCAGCGCTGATCGCGATCCAGCGCGTAGATGCGGCCGCAGACGTCGACGATGCGGGCGGGGCCGTCCGCCCACTCGGCCGCGAGCTGCGGCAGCAACGTCCGCGCCTGTTGCGGCGAGACATCGCGTCCGTCAGTCAGCGCGTGCACGGCGACGTGCGGAACGCCCTGCGCCGTGGCCAGCCGCACGAGACCGCGCAGGTGGTCGACGTGGCTGTGCACGCCGCCGTCGGAGACGAGCCCGACGAGGTGCAGCGTTCCCGAGCCGACGCGAGCGCGCTCGCAGGCGGCCACCAGCGCGGGTACCTGCTGAAAGTCGACATCGGCCGCCTCGCTGATGCGTACGAGGTCCTGCGCGACGACGCGGCCCGCACCGATCGCCAGATGCCCGACCTCGGAGTTCCCCATCTGCCCCTCGGGCAGACCGACGGCACGCCCGGACGCGATCAGGCGGCCGTGGGCATTGTCGTGCCAGAGCGCGTCGAAGACCGGCGTGTCCGCCATGTCCACGGCGTTGCCGGGCCCGGCCGGAGCGAGGCCCCAGCCGTCGAGGATGATCAGGACGACCGGCTGGGTCACGAGGCCGCGGCGGCGATCGCCAGCAGACTGTCGGCGTCAAGCGATGCCCCACCGACGAGCGCGCCGTCGATGTCGGGCTGCGCGAGCAGCTCGGCGGCGTTCTCGGGCTTGACCGAACCGCCGTAGAGGAGGCGCATGTCGTCGGCTTCGTCGGCACAGATCTCGCGCAACTGCGCGCGGATCCAGCCGTGGGCCTCCTGAGCGATCTCCGGCGTCGCGGACTTGCCGGTACCGATCGCCCAGATCGGCTCGTAGGCGACGACGACCTTGCCAAAGTCGCCGCGGGCAACGCCCGACAGCCCCTCGAGGACCTGCCGATCGAGGACGGACTTGGTGGTACCGGTGTCGCGCTCGAACTCGGATTCGCCGACGCACAGCACCGGTGTCAGTCCGGCCGCGAGCGCGGCCGGCACCTTGGCGGCCAGCGCCTGATCGGTCTCGTTGTTGTCGGCGCGGCGCTCGGAGTGCCCGAGCAGCACACCCGTCGCACCCGCATCGACGAGCATCGCCATCGCGATCTCGCCCGTGTGGGCGCCATCAGTCGCGGCGTGGCCGTTCTGTCCGAAGACCCCTACCCCGCTCCCGGCGAGCGCACCCGCCACGACGTCGAGCGACGTGTACGGCGGGCAGATCGCCACCTCCGCAGCACCGGCGACGGCGAGCTCCTGCCGCAACCGCTCGGCGAAGGCCAGCGCCTCGGCCCGGCTCTTGAACATCTTCCAATTGCCTGCGATCAGCGGACGACGGGACATCACTGCACCTCCGGGATGGCGGCGACACCGGGGAGCACGCGCCCCTCGAGCAGCTCGAGGCTTGCGCCACCGCCGGTCGAGACGTGGGTGACCCGATCGGCGAAGCCGAACTGGGTGATGGCGGCGACGCTGTCGCCACCGCCGACGACGGTTGTGCCGCCGCACTCGGCAACGGCCTGAGCGACGGCACGGGTGGCCTCGGCGAACGGCGCCAGCTCGAAGGCGCCCATCGGGCCGTTCCACAGCACGGTCCGGGCGGCGCGGATACGTTCCGTGTAAAGCGCCACGGTGGCGGGACCCACATCGAGTCCCATCCACGCGTCAGGCACCGCGTCGGCAGCCGTGATCTGCGTGGCGGCCTCGGCGCTGAAGGCGTCGGCCGCGACCACGTCGAGCGGCAGCAGAAGTTCACAGCCGGTCTCGAGGGCCTTGGCCCTGGCCCGCAGTGCGATCGCCTGCCCCGCGGCGTCCTCGTGCAGCGAGGCGCCGACGTGGCCACCCTCTGCGATCACGAACGTGAACGCCATGGCGCCCCCGATCAGGACGGTGTCGGCGACCTCGACGAGGCGCTCGAGGACGGCGATCTTGTCGGCGACCTTGACGCCGCCGACGATCGCGACGAACGGATGCTCCGGCGCCTCGAGCAACGACGTGAGGACGGATACCTCGCGCTCCATCAGGAGTCCGGCGTGGGCGGGTAGGAGCCGCGCAACGCCCTCCGTCGAGGCGTGCGCGCGGTGCGCCGCCCCGAAGGCGTCGTTGACGTAGACCTCGGCGAGCGCCGCCAGCTGCGTCGCGAAGACGGGATCGTTGGCCTCCTCCGCCGCATGGAAGCGCAGGTTCTCGAGCAGGAGCACGTCACCGTCGCCGAGGGCAGCGACCGCCGTCTCGGCCGCGGGCCCCACGCAGTCATCGGCGAACGCAACCGGTGCACCCAGCAGGTCGGCCAACCGCGCGGCGACGGGCGCCAGGCTGTAGCGCGAGACACGCTCGCCCTTGGGTCGCCCGAGATGGCTGATCAGGATCACCCGCGCCCCGGCCCCGCGCAGGCGCTCCACCGTCGGCAACGCCGCGCGGATGCGGGTGTCGTCGCCGACGGTCCCGTGCTCGTCGATGGGGACGTTGAGGTCGACGCGCACGAGCACGCGTCGTCCCCGGACGTCGCCGATCTGCGCGAGCCCCCTCCGCGCCACGGCTAGACCTTCTGGATCAGGTCGACGACGCGGTTCGAGTAGCCGAACTCGTTGTCGTACCAGCTGACGACCTTGGCCAGACGGCCGTTGGCCATCGTCAGCTGCGCATCGACGACGGACGAGTACGACGAGCCGATGACGTCGCTCGAGACGATCGGATCCTCGGTGTACTGCAGGATGCCGGCGAGATCACCGGTGTCGGCCTTCGCCTTGATCGCGGCGTTGATCTCCTCGGCGCTGACCTCACGGCCCAGCTCCACGACGAGATCGACGACGGAGCCGTCCGGGACCGGGACGCGCATCGCGATGCCGTCCAGGCGGCCCTTCATCTCCGGTATCACGAGACCAATCGCCTTGGCGGCGCCGGTCGACGTCGGGATGATGTTCTGGGCGGCGGCACGGGCGCGACGGAGGTCGCTGTGCGGCAGGTCGAGGATCGACTGGTCGTTCGTATACGCGTGCGTGGTGGTCATGAACCCGCGCTCCACGCCGAACTCGTCGAGCAGGATCTTCGTGAACGGCGCGAGGCAGTTCGTGGTGCAGGAGGCGTTGGAGATGATGTGGTGCTTCGCGGGGTCGTACTCGTGGCCGTTCACGCCGAGCACGATGGTGATGTCGGGATCCGTCGCGGGGGCGGAGATGATCACCTTGCTGGCGCCGGCGGCGAGGTGCTTGGAGGCACCGTCACGGCTGGCGAAGAAGCCGGTCGACTCGAGCACGACGGGAACGTCGAGCTCCTTCCACGGCAGGGCGGCGGGATCGCGCTCGGCGAGGACGCGGATCTCCTTGCCGTCGATTGCGATGCCGCCGTCGGTGACCTCAACCTGATGGCCGAAGCGGCCGAGGACGGAGTCGTACTTGAGCAGGTGCGCCAGCGTCTTCGGATCGGTCAGATCGTTGATGGCGACGATCTCGATGGGTGCCTGGCGGAGGTAGGCGGCGCGCAGGACGTTGCGGCCGATGCGGCCGAAGCCGTTGATGGCAACTCGTGTCGTCACGGAAGGGGCTCCTTGGAGAGGTGGTCGGGACTGACGGTGTGCGAACCGTCGGTCCGCGTCTAACCCAGATCCTAGGGGCGCGGGCGGCGGCGTTCGGCCGCTTCCCCGTCTGCATCCGCCAATTCGATCAGTCGCCGGTACCGGCCGGCCAGCGTCGGGCGGGCACACCCGGCCAGCACGGCGAGCTCGGACAGCGTCAGCTCCGGGTGGTCGAGGCGCAGCTGAGCAGCCGTGCGCAGGGCCGGCGGCAGGGCGCCCAGTCCCTCCTGATCAGAGAGCAAAGCGATCGCGGCGAGCTGCTGGCGGGCCGCCTGCACCTGGCGGGTGAGGTTGGCGTTGTCGAAGTTGGCGCGGCGGTTGGCGTCGCCGCGCGCGCTGCGCACGACCTCGTCCTCGGCGACGTCGAGCGCCGCCCCTTCGGCCCCAAGCACGGTCAGAAGATCCTGCACGGACTCCCGGCGCCGGCTCGAGACCTCCGACCAGCGCTCGCGCTGACGCCAACGCACGTCGATCTCGAGCTCGGCGCAGGTGCGGGCGAGCAGCTCCGCGAAGTCCGCGCCATGCGTCCGGATTTCGAGGTGCGCGGGCCGGCCGGGCGGCGAGACGCTGCCCGCCGCTGCGAAGGCGCCGCGCAGGAGCGCCACCCGGCAGCAGTCACGAGCCGCCAGCGACGGAGCGGCGATGAGACGGGGCCTCCCCTCCTCATCGATCACCCCGGTCCGCACCAGCAGTCGACGGCTGGCCGCGTCTTCGGCCAGCGTCAGCAAGACCCGTTGGTGCAGACCGAGCCGCTCCGGCGTGTACGCGCTGACACCGCACATGACGCCCTCCTCGCGCAGGGCGCTCAGCACCTGCCGCCCGACGGCATGCGAGCCGACGTCGATCTCGGCGTGGGCGTGCCCGCCGCCGGTGAGGTGCAGCGAGCCGGCCCCGCGCAGCACTGCCGCCAGGTAGGCGAGCCGACAGCAGTCGTTGCCGATCGGCTGGTGCGCGATCTCCTCGCGGACGTTGCTCGAGAAGGTCATCGTGCCGCGGGGCGGGCGCGACGTGCCTGCGCGATCAGTGCACGCGCCAGCCGGAGTGGATCGTGATGATGCCCCTCGGTGATGCGCGCCACGACGACCTCCAGATCGGTGCGCGACAGCGCCTGCCGATCGAAGTCGACGGGGATCAGCCCCGGCGCCGGTACGCGCCGCGTCGTCGGGACAAGGACGGTGTCGACGATGCCGGGGCCGAGATGCTGCTCGAGCCGCTCGATATGGGTGGCCGCGTCGTAGCCGATCGTCTCGTGTGGCTCCTGGAGCAGGTTGGCCACGTAGACCCGGCGGGCGCCCGAGGCGCGGACGGCGTCGGCCAGACCGGGCACCAGCAGCGGCGGGATCGTCGAGGTGAACAACGAGCCGGGGCCGAGCACGATCAGGTCGGCCTCACGCAGCGCGGCGACGGCCTCCGGGTGTGCCTGCGGCTGCTCGGGTTGGAGGCGCAGACGCCGGACTGCCCGGCGCTCAGACGCGACCGCCGTCTCGCCGGCCACGACGCGGCCGTCCTCCATCTCGGCGACGAGCACGGCCTTCTCCCGCGTCGCGGGCAGCACGGAGCCACTGATCGCGAGCACGTGCGACGAGAGCGCAACGGCCGCCTCGAAGGAGCCCGCGACCTCGGTCAGGGCAGCGAGCACGAGGTTGCCGAGCGAGTGCCCTTCGAGATCGCCGCGATCGAAGCGGTGCTGGAATACCTCGGCGAGCACCGACTCGTCGTCGGCCAGCGCGACGAGACAGTTGCGGACGTCGCCGGGCGGAGGCATGCCAAGGTCGCGTCGTAGCCGGCCCGACGAGCCACCGTCGTCGGTCAGCGTGACGATCGCAGTCGGATGGGCGCCCGCTAGCTTGAGCCCGCGCAGCACCGTCGAGAGGCCCGTGCCACCGCCGAGGCAGACGATCCGAGGCTCACCGCGCATGGATGCCCTCCAACGCGAGCAGGCGCCGCTTGCGCTCGGTGCCGAGCTCGCCGTACATGCCGATGGTGCCGTCGCTTCTGATGACGCGATGGTACGGGACGATGATGCTGAGCGGGCCGCGGGCGCAGGCCGCACCGGCGGAGCGCGCCGCCCGCGGCCGTCCAGCCAGCTCGGCAACCTCGCGGTAGGAGGCGGTCTCGCCACGGGGGATCGTCCGCACCGCCGCGACCATGCGCCGGTCGAGGTCGGTTAGGCCGAACCACGCGCAGGCCGCCTCGCACGGGACGTCAGCGAAGTCGTCGGGTTCGCCCTGCAGGAACGCAGCGATCCGTTCGGCGAGCCGGATGGCCGCGGCCGGCGGCGCCTCCGGCGTGCCTGTGCGGGGCTGCTCCGCTGGCTCCTCGAGGTCGATCGGCGCGTCGTCATCGAAGTGCAGGACACCCGCGCCCCAGCCGGCCACCTCAAAGCGGTGCGCGATCACTCGCCGGCCTCGGCCAGCGGAAGCCGGCGTCCCTGGCTCGCACCCGGTGCGCGACCACCGATGCGATGAAGCGCGGCGTGGATCTGACGGGCGGTTGCGGCCGGGAGGCCGGGCACACCCTCGAGCTCCTCCGGCGTGGCGGCCAGCACGCCGTCGACGGAGCCGAAGTGCGCGAGCAGCGCCTTGCGACGGGTCGGTCCGACGCCGGGAATCGTCTCCAACACCGACTGCGTAGCTGCGTTCCCGCGGGAGCGCCGATTGTGGCGGACGGCGAACCGATGCGCCTCGTCGCGAATCTCGCGCAGCAGCAGGAGTCCCGGGGAATCGGCGTCCAGCCGTACGGGCGCGGACTCCCCCGGCAGGAAGACCTCTTCATCTCGCTTGGCGAGACCGATCATTGCGACGCGGGGCGCCCCGGTGGCCCGCAGCGCGGTCGTCGCCGCGTTGAGCTGCCCCTTGCCGCCGTCGATCACGACGAGGTCTGGTGTGGCGCCGAAGGACAGGTCCTCGTCGCCGTCCTGCAGCCGGCGGAACCGCCGGGTGATCGCCTCACCCATGGAGGCGAAGTCGTCGAGCGCGCCATGCCGGATGCCAAAGGCGCGGTACTGGTCGGGGCGCGCCACGCCGTCCTGAAACACCACCATCGACGCGTACTGGTGCTCGCCGCCGAGCGTGGAGATGTCGTAGCACTCGATGCGCTCGGGCAGCGCCTCGAGGCCCAGCACGTCGCGGAGCTCCTCGAGGGCCTCCGCGCCGCGGGTGCGCGACCGCTCGTCCTGAAGGCGGATGCCGCCCAGGGCGAGCTCCGCGTTGCGCTGGGCGAGCTCCTGCAAGCGGCGCCACTCGCCGCGCTCCGGAGAGCGCAGCTCCACGCTGGCGCCGCGACGATCGTGCAGCAGCGCGCTCAACTGCTCGCGCCGCTCGATGCCCGGCGGCAGCAGCAGGAGCGGCGGGATCGCCGCGCCCGCGCCGTAGCGCTCCTCCACGGCTGCGAGCACAACGTCGTCGAGTGACGCGAGTTGCGTGCTGTCGAAGATGAACTCGACGCGCTCGGCGAGTCGACCGCCGCGCTGGGGCCAGACGTGCACGACGGCCACGTCGTCTCCGAGTGCGACACCGAGCACGTCGGCATCGCCCGAGTCGGCCCGGTCGACCAACTGCCGCTCGTCAAGCATGCGGACGGCGGCCAGGCGATTGCGGGCCCGCGCCGCATCCTCGTAGCGCTGCTCCGTGGCCGCGCTCGCCATCTCCGCCTCAAGCTGCCGCTGGATCGTGCGGGTATCGCCCTCGAGAAAGCGGATGACCTCGGCGATCATCACCGCGTAGTCCTCTTGCGACACGAGCCCCACGCACGGGGCGAGGCAACGTCCGATGTGAAGGTCGAGGCACGGCGAGCCGGAGTGACGGCCGGGCTTGGGGCCCTGACACGGCCGGTAGGGAAAGACGCGGTTGAGCACCTCGAGGGTCTCGCGCACCCGGCCCGCGCTGGGGTAGGGCCCGAACAGCCGTGCGTTGCGGCGATCGCCACGCCGGGTGAACAGCACCCGGGGGTACGGCTCGCCGGTGGTGACCGCGATCATCGGGTACGACTTGTCGTCGCGCAGACGAACGTTGAACGGCGGCCGGTGCTGCTTGATCAGCGTCTGCTCGAGCAGGAGCGCCTCGGTCTCGGTGCCGGTGATGGTCACGTCGATCTCCGCGATCCGGAGCACCAGCTCGGCCGTCTTCCGCTCGAGCCCGCGATCCGGCCGGGCGTAGGAGCCGACGCGCTTGCGCAGGCCCTTCGCTTTGCCGACGTACAGCACCTGTCCGTCGTCGTCGCGGTAGACGTAGACGCCGGGCTCGTCCGGCAGCAGCCGGGCGCGTTCGCGGATCAATTCGACGCCAGTGCTCACCCGACCATCGTAGTGCCCACCGGCTGCACCAGCACCGCGCCGGGGCCGCCATCGGCGAGCGTGACCCGGAGAGCAGCGCTGCTCGCGCTGGCCTTCCAGTTCAGCGGCGGCAGGAACGGGAGGCGCAGGCGAGCACGGGCGAGCTCAACGTGCGCCTGTACCGTTGTGCCGTCGCGTGTCAGCGTCAGCGCACCGCCGGGTGGCGGGGTGACGGTCCGGCCGAGTACGGCTGCGAGCGCGGCCTCGTCGGCGCGCCGCTGAGCCTGCTCGGCCTGTACGCGCGCGCCGAGCAGGACGAGGCCGATCAGCGCCAGCACCAGCAGCGGCACGGTGAGCGCCACCGCCAGCACAGTGGCCTGCCCGCGACGTCTCACCGCAGGCGCCGGCCGGTCAGCTCGACATCGCCGAGCGGCGCTGCGACGGCGATCCGGACCACCGTAGGCGTCAGCAGCACCAGCCGGGCGCGACCGAGCAGCGCGGCGGCAGGAGGCGTGCCCGCGGCATCGGCAGCCTGCACGTCGGCGAGCACGGCCTCGGCCCGGGCCTGAGCCACCAGTCGGGCCTGTGCGATCACGAAGGCCGCCAGCAGCGCGACCAGCACCGGCGCCAACGCCAGCACCTCCACCACCGCCTGCCCGCGTCGCCGCCCGCTCATCGGGTGGTGCCCGTCGCGGCGGCACGGGCTGCCTCACGCAGCAGCGGCGGCACGGCGGCCGCCGCCGCGGCAGCTGGATCCCCGCCCCTCGTGGCTGCCCGGGCCGCCGCCACCTGCGCCAGCTCGAGCTCGGCGGCGCGCCAGCTGTGGAGGCCCAGCAGCGCACTCGCACCCAACAGGGCGGAGAGCAGCGTCGCGCCGATCACCGCCTCGATGCTGGACTGGCCCCGTCGCATGACGCCACGATGCCGCCTGTCTTACGGCCACGGAGGGACGGCGACGCACCGGGAACGCGCAGAGGCGCACGTCTGGCGCCCGCGCCGTGCCCTAGTACCAGCCGGCCGTGTCCTGGTAGATGCGCCACATGACGAACGCGCACCCGCCGACGATCAAGAGCAGGAAGATCGAGGTGAACAACATCAGCGGCACCAGGAACGAGATCAGCACTGCGGCGACGAGCAGCGCCGCGGCGCCGTAGAAGAGCAGCTTCTGCCGACGCGACAGCCACTGCAGGCGCGAGCGGTTGTTGCGCCAGAGGGTGTACATGAACCAGCCGAGCGCAGCGAGGATCGCGACTCGCAGCACGAGGCCCATCACCCACAGCACGGGACCGCCGACCACCTGCAGCACGGTGACGACCAGCGCGGCCAGAACCACGATGCCCCAGTTGATGATCTGTCGCTGCTCCACGATCAGCCCATGATCCCCGACACGGTGAGCGAGCGCGTGGCTAGTGCCGCAGCAAGGAGAGCCGCGATGGAGAAGATCAGAATGTTGCGCAGGTGGTTGTCGCGTCGCGCGGAGTAGGCGAAGATCACCATGGCCGCCGGCAGCAGGCCGTAGACGTAGTGGAGTTGCTCGGCGGCGCGCAGGTTCTGGCTCAGGAGGAGCAGGCCGAGCACGGCCTGGCCGATGATCACCGTCTGCGAGGCGGCGAGCACCTGCGCATAGCTGCGATTGGCTGGCAGCCGCTGCCGCCACACAAACAGGCCCCAGACTCCGGCGGCGAGGTTGATGCCGATCACGAGTATCCCGAGCCAGAGGTGGATTTGCGTGACCACGCTGAAAGTATGCGCGATCGCGCGGCGGCGGCCCTAGTTGGTGAGCCCGACCTCGCTCAGCGTCTTGAACTGGCTGAACACGGGCACGGCCTTGCCGCCCTTCAGGATCGGCCAGCCGGGCGACTCGTAGATCGCGATGCGGGCGCCCTCGCTGCAGTCACCGGTCGGACGGCAGGAGAGCACGCCGGACAGCCCCGCGTAGCCGCGGATGTCGAGCATGGAGCGGCGCAGTGCGGTGCGGCTGAAGCGGAGTGCCCCGCCGGGCAGGACCACGGCGGTGCGGCGGATGGCGTCGAGCAGGAGTGACGTCGCGTCGAAGCCGCTGGGGCCGAACACGCCGTTGGGGTCGTTGCCCGTCAGCTGGCGGTAGGCCGGCAGGTACCACTCCCGGTAGAAGGCGTTCTCATCGACGGTCGAGAAGTCTGGGCCGCTGGCGAACACGCCGTCAGCCTGCGGGCCGAGCAACTCGACGAAGTCCTCGGTCTGGCACGACTCCGCCACGACAATGGTGGTCGCCGCCAGCGCGGGCTGTGCGCGCAACCC
>CAJCBN010000149.1 GCA_903960645.1 uncultured Actinomycetes bacterium
GCCTCCGCCGGCGCAACGCTCTCGGCGATCGCGCTGAGGCGCAGGTTGGCACGCAGCAGGACGCCCTGCACCTCGTCGTGCAGCGCGGTCGCCACTTCGTTGCGCACCCGCTCATCGGCCTCGACGATCAGCGTGCGCTGACGCCCGAGCTGATCCACCTGCTCAAGCAGGCGGTCGGTCTGCTCGCGGATGCGCAGGCGCGTGTAGCCGGCGCCGTTGGAGATGGCGACCAGCAGGACGATCATCGTCAGCATCGTCATGACAGCAGCGATCCAGACGTTGGCGTAGATGCCCTTGCCGGTCACCGCGTCGTCGTTGACGAGACGCAGCGAGAGCAGTCCAGCCGAGGCCAAGGTCGAGCCGACGAGGCACGTGAAGAGGTAGCGCAGCCGCGACGGCACCACGAGTTCGCCCCGGCGCCAGCCGCCGACCACGATCATGCCGGCGACGACGACGGCCATGATCACGGCCCCCTGGACGATCATCACCCCCGTGTAGCGGAGGATGTCCAGATTGCGCTCGGCGGAGATCCCGGCGACGACGATGCCGCGTCCCGTGAAGCCGATGATGCCGAACAGGAAGAGCGGGAGCGGCGCGAGCGGCCACGGCCCGAAGATCAGGCGCCAACGCGAGAATCCCATGTCGTTCGCCATTGTGGCAAGCGTAGGCGATGGCTGGGTGCGGAGACGTCCGCGGTGCGTCAGACTATGGCCATGACGGGTCCCGGCGAGATCACGGTGCTGTACGTCGAGGATGATCCGGTCCTGCGCTCGCTGTTCGCGGAGCTCATCCACGGCCGCGGCGGCATCTCCATCGTGGGCACCGCCGCCAACGCGGACGCCGCCATCGAGTTCGTCCGCACCACCCGTGTGGACGTCGCCCTGCTCGACCTCGCGCTCGGGCCGCGCTCCATCAACGGTGCCGAGCTGGGCCTGCGGCTGCGACAGCAGCTGCCCGAGATGGGCATCGTGCTGATCTCGCAGCACCTGATGCCAAAGTTCCTGACGACGCTTCCCGAGCAGGAACGTCACGGGTGGGCCTACGTGCAGAAGCGCGGCGACCTCTCTCCAACAGACCTCGTTCAGGTCATCCGTGCGACCGCGGAGGGCAAGACGGTGCTCGACCCCTCGACCCTCGACGGCCAGCGCGTTGACGGTGCGGCGCTCGAGCGGTTGACCCCGCGCCAGCGCGACGTGATCGCACTGCTCGCGACCGGCCGCGATGCCCTCGGCATCGCCGACGAGCTCCACCTGGCGCACACCACCGTGCGCCGCGACATCTCGAACGCCTACCGGGTGCTGGTCCCCGACGTCGGTCCGGGCTACGACCCGCGCACCGCCGCCGTACTGGAGTACCTGCGCGTCACACGCCCGTACGACTTCGGCGACGACGACTAGGCGGCGACGCCGTCGAGCGGCGCTCCGCCGCAGCACGGATCGATGTTGACCTTGCACGCGGCGCACTGGCTGTGGCCGTGCACGTGGACCGGCGGTTCGAGGCTGCCGCACATCGGGCAGGGCTGCGCGCAATCCCGCACGCCGCGTTCCCCACCTGCTGCGATCTGCAGCTGATCCGGCTCCCGACTCATGCCGCCGATGCTACCGGCAGCCCTCCAACGACGACCGTGCTGGCGCCCGCCACCGCAGTCGCCGTTCACGCGTCCCGAGAGCCGCGCCGGGAACCAGACCTATCATGGGTCGCGTGAGCCTCCCTCCCCGTTCACCGCAGCCGCCGTCGGGTGGGCGATCGCAACGCGGTCTGCGGCGCCTCCTGGTCATTGCCATCGCAGTCGTGGTGGTGCTCGTGGGTGCCGGTGGCTGGTGGGCGTGGGGCCAGCGCAACCCGCCCGAGATCTCCGGCAACCCCACGGAGGAGTTCATCACCACGGCGGCCGCGACCACCACCACGGCGACGCCCGAGCTGGCCCAGAGCTGGCCCACGTACGGCTACGACAACGCCCGCACGCGCTGGAACCCGGACCTGCGTCACCGCCCGCCGTTTACCCCGGAGTGGCGCTTCGGCGCGCGTGGACTGCTCGAGTTCCCACCCGCAGTCGCAGACGGACTGCTGTACGTGGGGCAGATCCGCGGGCGCTTCTTCGCCGTCAACACCGAGAACGGCGTGCCCGCCTGGCGCAAGGACATCGGTCACTGCTCTGCGGCCACCCCGGCCGTCGCCGACGGCATCGTCTACGCCTCGTTCCTCGCCGAGTACCCGTGCCCGAAGGGCGAGTTCGGCAGCGGCGGCTACGTCTTCGCCTGGGATGCCAAGACCGGCGAGCGCCGCTGGGTAGTCGAGCTGCCGCCGGTCGAGTCCTCGCCCCTCGTGCAAGACGGCACGGTCTACGTGGGCGCGTGGGACAAGAAGGTCTACGCACTCGACGCGGCGACCGGGGCGATCAAGTGGACGACGGAGACCGACGCGCAGATCGTGTCGTCGGCCAGCTGGATCGATGCCGCCTCCGCCGGCGGGTCGCCGGCGATCGTGATCGGGACGAACGGCGGCAGCCTCTACGCGCTCGACGCGGCGACCGGAGCGATCCGCTGGAAGGCGCAGAGCAATGAGCGCCTCGGCAGCGGCCGCGAGTACTTCTACGCCACGCCGACCGTCGCCTACGGCCGCGTCTTCATCGGCAACACCGATGGCTGGATGTACGCCTACGGCGCACAGACCGGGAAGCTGATCTGGGCCAAGCAGGCCGGCACGTACGTCTACACCGGCGCCGTGGCCGCCGGCCAGGTCATCTACATCGGCACCTACGACGGCAACATCATCGCCTTCGACGCGGCGACCGGCAATCGACTCTGGACGACCGAGGCACCCGGTGCCGTCCACGGCGCCCCCGTCCTGATGAACGGGCTCCTCTACTTCTCAACGTGCTCCCGCTGCGGGCAGAACGGCGTGCGCGGCGCCAAGCTCGGGCCCGACGGGATCTACGCCATCGACATCGAGACGCACCGGATCGTCTGGAGCGACCGCGAGGGGAAGTACTCGCCGCTGGTCGCGGACGAGAAGCGCGTGTACCTGATCGGCGCGGGCTCGATCCGCGGCGTGACGCCGCGCTAGCCGTCAGTCGAGCGGCCTGATCGCCGTCGTGCGGAGCCCGGCGCGCTCGGCGACGATGCGGATCACCAAGACCACGATGACGCAGGCCGTCGAGGCGAGGCCGCCGTTGACGCCGTCGAGCGCGACGTAGGTGACCGCGCCGGCGACGGCCGCGATCGCGTACGGCGGCCCGGGCTGCATGATGCGCGGCGTCTCGCCGAGCAGGAGTGCCGCAGCGAGGCCACCGCCGACGGCTGCGAACGAGCCGACGAAGACGGCGGTGATCGCCGGCAGCTGGAAGGAGACGGCGTACTGGGCGCCGACGGCGGCGAACAGCCCCATCGTCAGCACGTCGAGCAGAAAGAGGGTGTAGGCGAAGCGGGCGATCTGCCGGCCCAGGATCAGGATGACAACTACCGCCAGGCCCACGACGGCGCTGTACTCCCAGTGCCGCAGCACCTCCGGCGGCGTGTTGCCGATGAGGACATCGCGGATCAGTCCACCGCCGAAGCCAAGCGCGATCGCGAGCACCAGGACGCCGGCGATATCGAGCTTCTTCTCGTGCTGGCGGGCGAGCAGCGCACCCTCAAGCGCACCGACGGCCGTCGCGACGAGTCCGAGCCAGATCGGCGTGTCCTTCGCGAAGTCGGGCAGGATCGAGGTGACGTCGGCCATGGCCGCAGGATACGGTCGCGCGTCACGCGTCCAGCGTCCATACTCCGCGCATGGACCGCCCCACGCTCGACAACTGGATGCGCCCGCCGCACCCCTTCTGGTCATTCCGCCACGTGCGGGAGCTGATCCCGACGTCCCGCATCCGCCATGGCCGGCATCCTCGCGCCCTCCCCTTCGAGGCGGTCGGCGACCTCCTCGACCTGCGCTTCGACGCCAAGGCCGGCGAGCGCGTGCTCGGCGAGTACCTCGCGACGACGCAGACCGATGCCTTCGTGGCGATCAAGGACGGCAAGGTCGTGCTGGAGTGGATGGCGCCGGGCGTGCGCGACGACGAGCCGCACCTGATGTTCAGCGTCACGAAGTCGATCACGGCGCTGCTCTGCGGCGCGCTCGTGGGCGCCAACCTGATCGACCCGGACGCGCCGGTCGTGCAGTACGTGCCCGCGGTCGCCGGCAGCGGCTTCGGCGACGCGACCGTCCGCCACCTGCTCGACATGGAGGCCTCCTACGCCTTCGTCGAGGACTACTCCCCCGGCCCCGACATCGTGCTCTACCGCAACTCCGCGGGCTGGTATCCGGCACCGCCCGACCACATGGGCCTGCACGAGTTCCTCGCCTCGCGGCAGAAAGAGGGAGAGCACGGTCAGCGCTTCCGCTACATGTCGCCCACGACCGACATGCTCGGCTGGGTCTGCGAGGCGGCCAGCGGCCTGCCCTACGCACTCGCGGTCTCGCAGTACCTGTGGGTGCCGATGGGCGCCGAGGCCGATGGCGACATGACCCTCGACCGCTTCGGCGTCCCGCGCGCCGCCGGCGGCCTGAGCGGGACCGCCCGCGACATCGCGCGCCTCGGCATGATCGTCGCCGAGGGCGGTGCCGGCATCGTGCCGAGCGACTTCATCGAGGACCTGACGTCGGGTGGCGATCCGTCGCACTGGGCGATCGGCGATTACGCCGATTGGCTGCCCGGCGGCTGCTACCGCTCCTGCTGGTACCAGCCGCGCGTCGATCCCGACTGCGTGATGGCGGTCGGCATCCACGGGCAGATGATTTACGTCGACCGGCCGCGCAACGTCGTCGTCGTCAAGCAGTCCTCGTGGGACACGCCCGACGACAACGATCTGCACTCCGACGCCGAGTACGCCTGCCGGGCGGTCGCCCGTGCGCTGACGGCCGAGGAGCCCGACGCGCTGCTGGCTGCCACCTAGTAGGCGTCGAGCAGTTCCGCGCAGACGCGGCGAAGCGCAGCCAATCCCGGAAGCACGAGGATCTGGAGCGCCTCATCATCGACCCGGTGGTACGCGTGGACGAGCTCGTTGCGGAGCCCAACGATCCGCGCCCACGGCACCTCAGGATGCCCACCGCGGATGTCCTCGCCGATTCCGGCCACGGCCTCGCCGATCACGATCAGGTGGTACCGAAGGGCCACTTCGGCATGCGGATCATCGAAGACGAGCGCGGCGATCTCATCGATCGCCGCGACGATGTCACCGAGACGCTGGCGTGGGTCACGCGGGCTCAGATCCGGATCCCGTCCCGCTCAACGTCTTCGGCCACCTCGGGCTTCAAGAACGACGACGCCACGACGTCGACGCGCTCGCCGAGCAATTCCGAGAGCGCATCGCGCAGGTCGAAGAGCGGGAAGATCCCTCGATCGTCGAAATCAACGTCCACCACGAGATCGATATCACTGTCGGGCCGATCCTCACCGCGCGCCGTGGATCCGAAGACGCGCGGGTTGCGTCCCCCGTGCGCACGAACGAGCGCGCGGATCGCACTTCGCTGCGCCTGAAGTGCGCGAAGACGCGGCTGCGACACATCGGAAGCCGATGCGCCAGGCTCGCTCCCGAGTACGAGGCGGCGACCGGCGGCGCGCAGCACGCGATCAAGCGTGATGATCGATGGGGAGCTCGTCCCGGCCTCATAGCGTGCAATCGCCGGCTGCGACGTGCCGGCCCGGCGCGCAAGCTCGACCTGCGACAGCCCCGCGGCGAGGCGAGCTTCGCGAATCAGCGCGTCCGGCGTCATACGGCAATTATACCGGTACCGGTATACCATCTGCGCGCAGGCGGCTGACGAAGAGACAGGCATGGTCACCCTCGCCCCGCCCCGCTCGACCGCGCTGACGATCGCCAAGGTCACCCTCGCGGTCGCCGCCGTCTACAACATCGTCTTCGGCGCCTGGGTCGTGCTGTTCCCCGCCAGCGCGTTCGATCTCGCCGGCCTCGAGCAGCCCAACTATCCCGAGCTCTGGCAGTGCATCGGCATGATCGTCGGCGTCTACGGCATCGGCTACGCGATCGCGGCGCGCGACCCGATCCGGCACTGGCCGATCGTGCTGGTGGGGCTGCTCGGCAAGATCTTCGGACCGATCGGCTTTCTCGGCGCGGTCGTGCAGGATCGCGTCCCGCTCGAGGCGGGGCTGATCATCGTCTTCAACGACCTGATCTGGTGGCCGGGCTTCGCGCTCGCCCTCTGGCTCGCCTGGCGCGCCCACCGCGACGCGCAGGCGTAGGCATCAGCTCCGCAGCGGAATCGCCACCGGGCGGATCGGCGTGCCCGTCGCACCCGTCAGCTTGAGCGGGAAGCCCATGAAGGCGAACTCGTAGACCTTCTCGCGGCAGACCTCCTCGAGGTCGATGACCTCCATCAGCGGGCAGCCAGCGGTCGCGAAGAGGTACGAGTGCACCGGCAGGAACGTGTCCGGATCGGGATTCGGTACGACCTCGAGGCTGAGACTGTCGGCGCCGAGCAGCATCGCGCCGGCCTCCTCGCACAGCCAACGCGCTGCACCCATGCCAATGCCGGGCTGGTCCGTGATGTACGCCTGCACGTCGGGCCAGACCGTCATGCGGCCGGTGCGGATCAGAACGATGTCGCCCTGCTCGATCGTCGAGCCCTGGTGCTTGAGCGTGTCCTGCAGCTCCTGCGCCGTAATCTCGTGGACGGGATCGAGGCAGTCGACGCCGTGCATGCCGGCGACGTCGATCACGACGCAGCGGCCGATGATCGGCGGGTAGTGCTCCGCGCCACCGACCAGCCAGTGGCGGCTGCCGAGGTTGTCCTTCTGGTTCCAGCCGTTCCAGAACATGCCGTCGTAGCCAAAGTGGTTGAGCGTGTCGAGGTGCGTGCCGCAGTGCGTGTACATCTGGATCGCGTCGCCCGCGTACGAGTACGTCTCGAGCAGCTTGGGATCGACGCCGGCGAGCCCGTCGATGATCGCGCCATCAGGCGTGTGCGTCATCCAGATGTCGTAGACCGGATCGCCGGCGGCGATCCAGGACGGCATGCCCTTGAAGTAGTCGACGGACAGGTCGAACACCTTCGAGCCATCGAGCCGCGCGAGCAGCTCGGCCTGGCCGGCCGGGTTCATCCAGTTGAGGCGACCGATCTGGTCCTCCTTGCCCCACGGGCTCTTCGACACCTGCCGTCCCTCGACGGTCTGCATCGACTCGAACACCAGCTTCAGATCACCGCACATGGTCGTGCTCCTCCCCGGGGACTGCCCGTAGCGTGGGTGGACTCGCCACCCACGTCAAGAGTCCGCAAGCGGACGCAGCCGCCTCACTCCGAGACGCGCTCCAGCAACCCGAGCGCCCGCAGCCAGGCACGGCGGTAGCCCGTGCGGTCCCACAGCGCCCCGTGCCCCCAGTCGCCAACCCGCACGTCGAGGGTCCCGGGCAGGTTCCGTTCCCGCAGCGCGGAGACGAAGGCCGGTACCTGCAAGGGCTCACCCGAAACCGGATCGCGCTCCGAGTACCACACGAGCAGCTGCCGCGGCAGCGCCTGCGCGTACGGCAGCACTTCGCTCGGGCTGCGCACCGCGTAGCAGTCGGGACGCAGCAACGGCGGACCGCCACACTCCGCCTCGAGCAGTGGGCGGCGGTTGAGGGGCAGCGAGCCGTGCCGTCGCCCAAGATCGGTGACCGGATCCAGCGACGCCACACCGTCATAGGCGGACGGATACCGCAACGCGACGAGCAGCGCCTCCGTGCCGCCCATCGACGAGCCGGCCAGATACTGCCGCGCCGGGTCGAGGGCGATGTCGGGAATGCGCGCATCGACCAGCTGGGGAGCACGCGCCAAGTCGGCGATCTGCCCGGCCGAGCCGTAGGAGAACGCACGCGTCACGACACCCTGACCCGATAGGCACGCCAGCGCGTAGCCGTTCCGGGCCGCCGCGAGGCCGACCTCGTCCGTGCAGATCATGCTCATTCCCGCCGGATGGTTGGTGACGAGCAGCGGCGCACCCGCGGCCGGCGCCGGGCTCGGGTACGCAATCAACAGTGTCCGCACACGCCCGTTCCACGAGACGTACCACGAGCGCAGCAGCACGGCCGAGCCGACCTCGCGGCGAATCGTGACCGGCTCGACGTCGGGCTGGGCCGAGGGATCCTCAACAGCGCGCCCGTCGCCCAGTGCCGCAGCGGGCAGGAGCAGGAGGACGACCACGACGGCCAGGAGGAGACGGCGCATCCACCCATCCTGCCGCAGCCCGCGGATGGCGTGGGTATCGGGCTGGTGAGCATGCGCAGAGGCCGCCACGCTGCAGCTGCGCGCGCCGCCGCAGCGGATGGCTGGCTCCGACCGCCCCGACGATGGACCGGCGGTGTCGAATCCCGACCCGACGTAGACTGGCCTCCAGTGGAACGCCGCGACTCGATCCGGAACATCGCGATCGTCGCGCACGTCGATCACGGCAAGACGACGCTCGTCGACGCCATGCTGTGGCAGTCGGGCGCCTTCCGCGTCAACCAGGACGTGGGCGAGCGCGTCATGGACTCGAACGATCTTGAGCGCGAGAAGGGCATCACGATCCTCGCCAAGAACACGGCGGTCCGGTACGGCGACACGAAGATCAACATCATCGACACCCCCGGCCACGCCGACTTCGGCGGCGAGGTCGAGCGCGGACTGACGATGGTCGACGCCGTGGTCCTGCTGGTCGATTCGAGCGAGGGCCCGCTCCCGCAGACGCGCTTCGTGCTACGCAAGGCGCTCGAGTCGAACCTGCCCGTGATCCTCGTGATCAACAAGGTGGACCGCCCCGACGCGCGCATCGCGGAGGTGCTCGACGAGACGTACGCCCTGTTCCTCGACCTCGACGCCACCGAGGAGCAGATCGACTTCCCGATCGTCTACACGAACGCCCGCGCCGGTCACGCCTCGAACGACGGCCCCGATCAGCTGCACGAGAACCTCGAGCCGCTGTTCGACACGATTCTCAAGCACGTGCCCGCGCCGGAGCACGATCCGAACCACCCGCTGCAGGCGCTCGTCACCAACCTCGACGCGTCGCCGTACATGGGCCGCCTCGCGCTCTGCCGCATCCACCACGGCACGATGCGCAAGGGCGAGACCGTCGCCTGGTGCCGCGCCGACGGCACGATCGAGAACGTCAAGCTGACTGAGCTCTACATCACGGAGGAGCTCGAGCGCCTCCCCGCCGATGAGGCCGGCCCCGGCGACATCGTCGCCATCGCGGGCATCCCAGAGGTCACCATCGGCGAGACGATCGCCGCCGTCGAGGACGCCCGCCCGCTGCCCGTGATCGCGGTCGACGAGCCGAGCCTTTCCATGACGATCGGCATCAACACCTCCCCGCTGGTCGGCAAGAGCGGCAAGAAGCTGACCGCCACGATGGTCAAGCTGCGCCTCGAGCAGGAGCTCGTCGGCAACGTGTCGCTGCGCGTTCACCCCACGGAGCGCCCGGATGCCTGGGAGGTCCAGGGTCGCGGCGAGCTGCAGCTGGCCGTGCTCGTCGAGACGATGCGCCGCGAGGGCTTCGAGCTGACCGTCGGCAAGCCGCAGGTCGTCACGCGCATCATCGACGGCAAGCGCAACGAGCCGATGGAGCGCCTGGCGATCGACGTCCCCGAGGAGTACTCCGGCGTCGTCATCCAGATGCTTGGCATCCGCAAGGGCCGCATGGAGCAGATGGTCAACCACGGCGCCGGCTGGGTCCGCATCGAGGAGATCGTCCCGGCGCGCGGCCTGATCGGCTTCCGCACCGAGTTCCTCACGGAGACCCGCGGCACCGGCCAGCTGCACCACGTGCTGGAGGGCTTCGAGCCCTGGCACGGCGAGATCCGCTCGCGCCAGAACGGCTCGCTGATCGC
>CAJCBN010000150.1 GCA_903960645.1 uncultured Actinomycetes bacterium
CCGCCGGCGACCGGGACGCCGAGGCCCTTGAGCGCCTCGATGTAGAGGCTGACCAGCGGCTCGGCGACGGCGGGGTCGGCAGCCCAGGAGAACGACGGGCGGTTGCCGCGGCGCGTGTCGGCCAGCAGCGTGAACTGCGAGATCACCAGGACGGAGCCCTCCACGTCGAGCACGGAGCGGTCGAAGCGCCCATCCTCGTCGCGGAAGATCCGCATCTCCGCGGTCTTCTCGGCCGCGCGGGCGACGGTCTTCGCGTCGTCGCCCTCACCGATGCCGACGAGGGCGACGAGGCCCTGGCCGATCTGGCCGACGACCTCGCCGCCGATGGTGACGGAGGCTTCTGTGACTCGCTGGAGGACGATGCGCATACGCAGAGGGTGCCAGATCGCCGCCGTCGGCCGGTCGGTGGGCTACGCTCGTCAGGCACGAACAACGGGAGCCCTGCCCGCGCACACGGCGGTCTGGGCGGCTCACGTACGTAATCCGAAAAGACGCCGACGGATGTTCCGCCGGCCGATCGCTGGAGGACCGCCACGATGAGCGAAACACCGCTGTACGACGCTTATAGGAACTTTCTCGCCAAGGCCGGTACGCCGTTCACGGTGCCCGGCCACAAGCGCAATCCGGCGTTGATCGACGACTTGCTCGCGCTCGACGTGCCGCACTACACGGGCGTCGAGGATCGCCGCGTCTCGACCAAGCGTCTCGCCACGGCCGAGCGCATCGCGGGTGAGCTGTGGGGTGCCGACTGGTGCGGGTTCTCCGTCCAGGGCTCCTCCCATGGCAACGAGGCGATCTGCCTCTCGCTCGGCAAGCCGGGCGACAAGGTCATCGTCGCGCGAACGATTCATAAGTCGCTGTTCTTCGGCATCGTCCTCGCTGGCCTCGTGCCCGTCTGGATCCGCCCCGACATCGATGAGGAGACAGGCCTGACCGCCGGCATGCCCGTAAGTCGCGTGGCCGATGCGCTCAAGGAGCACCCGGACGCCAAGGCCGTCATGCTCGTCGAGCCGAGCTACGTCGGTGGTGTCTCCGACGTCGCGGGGCACGCCAAGCTGGCCCACGCCCACGGCATCCCACTGACGGTCGATGCCGCCTGGGGCGCGCACCTGGGGTTCCATCCCGACCTCCCGCCGCACGCGATTCAGGCCGGCGCCGATGTCCTCGTGACGAGCATCCACAAGCACATGACAGGGTTCACGCAGTCCTCGATGGTGCTGGCGCAGAGCGAGCGCATCGACCTCGAGCGACTCGAGGCCGCGTTTGAGGGCCTGCACACGACGAGCCCGTCGGGCGCGATCTTCGCCAGCATCGACCTGGCGCGCGATCTGCTGCAGGAGCGCGGCGAGGAACTGCTCGGCCAGGCCATCCGGCTGGCCGAGGAGTCGCGCGAGCGCTTCCGTCAGGTGCCGGGACTCGGCGTCGTTGGTACGGAGATCGCCGACCGCTCCCCCGCGCTGTTCCAGCACGACCCGACCAAGATCGTGCTCACGCTCAGCGGCACGGGCGCGGACGGGCAGCTCGTCGCCGACGTCCTTGAGCAGCGTGGCCTGCACTTGGAATTCGCCGACCGCGACACCTTCTGCCCCGTCATCACCCTTGGCGACACCCCGGAGACCGTCGACTTCATGACCACGGAGATCATCCGCGCCATTGAGGAGCACCGCGGCGAGCCGCGCAAGCTGGTGCACACGATCGCCTGGACGCTCGAGCCCGATACGGCGATGACGCCGCGCGATGCGTTCTTCGCCGACCACGAGCGCGTCTCGGCCGCCGCGGCCGTCGGACGGATCGCCGCAGAGTCCGCTGTGCCGTACCCGCCCGGCGTGCCCGCGCTGGCGCCGGGTGAGCGCATCAACGGCGATGTGCTCGCAGCGCTACAGGCCGAGGCCCAGAGCGGCACGCGCATCGCCTACTGCGGCGACCCGATGCTCGAGACGGTCCTCGTCGTCAAGGAGTAGTTCCTGAACGACGAAGGGCCCGCTCCGGGTGGAGCGGGCCCGTATCGTGCTGTGAGCGGGGCGATACCCCGGTCGGGGACTACGTGATCTTGGCGACGTTGAAGACGCCCTTCAGGAAGATGATCTTCTGCGCCTTGAACGTCGGCTGGTAGGTCGCCGCATCGAAGGTGACCTTGCCGCGGAACTGCGCCTTGATCGAGCCGGGCGCCTTGTTGGCCGCGTCATCGAGCTCCTTGCACGACACGAGGTCGGGGATCTTGTCCGGGTCCGTCGTATCGGCGAAGCACGTGGTGGATGCAGTCGTGTTGATGACGAACGACTCGCCCTCCAGCTGCTCGTTGAGGAACGCCTTGGTCTGCTTGTTGACGCCGTCCACGACGCTCTTGAATGTGACGTCGAACGAACCGTTCGTCTCACCGCTGCCCTCGACGTTCATGTTCACGACGAGGAACTTATTGTTGAGCTGCTTCTTGATGTCGGTGGTCGGGGGTGCGTCGAACCCACCATCCTGTCCCGGCGGCAGGCACGGCGCGTTCCGCGTCGGCTTGACACCCGGCGGACACGGAGCCGGCTTACACGGCGAATTCATCGAGGGCTGCTGCCCCGCCGCACAATCGGGCAGGTCGATCTTGCACGGCGCCTGTGGCGTCGGCAGCTGACCGGCCGCGCAGTCAGCGAGATTCGCCCAATCGATGATCGGCTTACCACCCCCGGTACTACCGCTACCACTGGCACCGCCGCTGCCACCACCCGTCGATGGGATGCACGGACTCTCGGGCGTCGGCATCGTGCCCGGCTCGCAGGGCTTGATCTCCTGACCGGGAGCCATGCCACAGGCCATGGGGTTTGCGTTACAAATCTGAGCGAGCTCCAGCGCGGAAGACGCCGTCGTCCCCGCGACTGCGCACGGGTAGGTCTGCATGGGGTTGGCGGTGCAGGCGGGCGCCTGGCGCGTCGCTGCCGAGAGCGGGTTTGCCACGCCGATGTTCGCCGCCGCGAGCAACGCAAGCGCCGCCAGGGTAACCACCATCAGAAGGCGCGTGGTGCGCTTCATGAGCAACTCCTCCTAGGAAATCGAATCCAGACCGACGCTTCGATGAGAGGGAGTGTTACGCGATCGCCAAGGGACCGCAACACCGGTACCCAATCCGGTACACGCCCGTGTGCCGGCTCACCGCCTGGCAGACGGGCAAGCCCGCTGAGTAGGGGACGTGCGATCGCGGTGTGGACGCTGCGGATCTGTGGCGTGCCCCAGGGAACCGCCGCGGCGGTGGCGCCATGTGCAACGATTCGGTTTCTGCCTACGGGACATAGGCAGAAACCTATACGTCACCGGAGACTCATCATGGCCGCCCCCACCGAGCTCGAGATCATCGGACCCGTCGCACCCGAGCGCGCACACCTGCTGTCCGACGCAGCCCTCACCCTCGTGGTCCGCCTGCAGCGTGAGCTCGGGCCGCGCCGCCTCGAGTTGCTCGCCGCCCGCGCCGCCCGTCAGGAGCGCCTCGACGCCGGCGAGCGGATGGACTTCCTGCCGGAGACGGCCGCCATCCGTGACGGCGACTGGCATGTCGCCCCCGCTCCCGCCGATCTGCTGGATCGCCGCGTCGAGATCACCGGCCCAGCCGAGGCCAAGATGATGATCAACGCCCTCAACTCGGGCGCGAAGGTCTTCATGTGCGACCTGGAGGACGCCCTCTCGCCGCGCTGGACCAACGTCCTCGACGGGCAGGCCGCGCTCCACGACGCGATCCGTCGCAGCCTTGAGTTCACCAACGACGTCGGCAAGCACTACACGCTCAACGACGAGATCGCCACGCTGATCGTGCGCCCCCGCGGCTGGCACCTCGAGGAACGCCACGTCCTCGTCGACGGCCAGCCGGTCGCCGGCGGGCTGTTCGACATCGCGCTGTACCTCACCCACAACGCGGCAGAGCTCGTGGCGCGCGGCTCCGGCCCCTACTTCTACCTGCCCAAGCTCGAGTCGCATCTCGAGGCGCGCCTCTGGAACGACGCCTTCCGCATCGCGCAGGAGGAGGTCGGCATTCCCTACGGCACGATCCGCGCCACCGTCCTGATCGAGACGCTGCCCGCGGCCTTCGAGATGGAGGAGATCCTCTACGAGCTGCGCGACCACGCCTCCGGGCTCAACGCCGGGCGCTGGGATTACATCTTCAGCTCGATCAAGAAGCTGCACGCCCACCGCGACGCGATCCTCCCCGACCGTGCCTGCGTGACCATGGGCGTGCCGTTCATGCACGCCTACACGCAGCTTCTGGTGCGCTCGTGCCACCGGCGCGGCGCGCACGCGATCGGCGGCATGGCCGCGTTCATCCCCTCGCGACGCGACGCCGCGGTCAACGAGAACGCCTTCGCGAAGGTCCGCGAGGACAAGGAGCGCGAGGTCAACGGCGGCTGCGACGGCACGTGGGTCGCCCATCCCGATCTCGTGCCCCTCGCCATGGAGATCTTTGACGCCGTGCTCGGCGATCGCCCCAATCAGGTCGACCGCCTGCGCGAGGACGTCATCCCGAACGCGGCCGCGCTGGTGGCGCTCGGTGAGACCCCGGGCACGATCACCGAAACCGGTGTGCGCACGAACATCTCGGTCGGCACTCGCTACATCGCGGCGTGGCTCGACGGCCTCGGTGCCGTCGCCATCGACAACCTGATGGAGGACGCCGCCACCGCCGAGATCTCGCGCGCCCAGCTCTGGCAGTGGCTGCACTTCGCCGTGGAACTCGAGGACGGGCGCACGCTCACGCCCGAGCTCTACGCGCAGCTCCGCGACGAGGAGATCGAGAAGATCGGCGGACGCCACGAGGGCCGGGTCGGCGAGGCGGTCGAGCTGCTCGACCAGCTCGTCCAGCAGGAGCGGTTCGAGGAGTTCCTGACGATTCCGGCCTACGCCAGACTGGCGTAGGCCGGCCAAACCGCGCGATCTGCCTCCCGGTCACGAGCCGTGTTGGTGCCGGCCGGTCGCCGCGGGCCCTCGCAGACCTCCACGTGGAGATGGCCGCCGGCAGCGGCCGCCGC
The DNA here is from genome assembly GCA_903960645.1 of uncultured Actinomycetes bacterium. GTDB lineage: Bacteria > Actinomycetota > Thermoleophilia > Gaiellales > F1-60-MAGs149 > F1-60-MAGs149. The sequence goes on from CAJCBN010000150.1 coordinate 4,998, forward strand.
GTTCCGGCCGCCCACCGTCAACGAGCTTCACCATGGACCGCGGCAGCCGCGATCCGTCACCTCACTCCGTCGGCACCTCGACGACCGCGAACGTCGCGAGGGCGATGGCGAGGATGCGATCGCGATCGTCGCGCATCTTGCCCTCGGCCACGATCGTGCGGCGGCCGTGGTGCTGCACCTCGCCCGTCGCCGTGATCGGCGTGCCGGGGATCACCGGTCGGGTGAGGTTGACCTTGATCTCGATCGTCACGGCGCGCCGCCCCGCCGGCAGCAGCGTGTGCGCCGCGCCGCCGAGGGCCGAATCCATCAGCGTGGTCACCCAGCCGCCGTGGACAAGGCCGATCTGGTTGAGGTGGCGCTCATCGGGCGTGGCGGACAGCACGGCGCGGCCTTCTCCAAGATCGACCACCTGGAGATCAGCGAGCACCGCCCACGGACTCGGCGTGATCTGTCCGTCCTTGAGCTGCTGGAACAGCTCGAGACCGGACAGCGAGGTGTGTTTGGGATCGGTATCGCCAACCATGCGCAGCGCCCGCGGCCCTAGACGTCCTGGACGTCCTGGACCAGCTGCGCAAGGCTCTTGCGCGCGTCGCCGAACAGCATGCGGGTCTTCGGATCGTGGAAGAGCATGTTCTCGACGCCAGCGAAGCCCGAGGCCATCGAGCGCTTGAAGACCACGACGTGCTCCGCGCGGTCGACCTCGAGGATCGGCATCCCGAACAGCGGACTGGACGGATCGTCACGCGCCGCCGGATTGACCACGTCGTTGGCGCCGATCACCAGCACGATGTCGGTCTGCGGGAAGTCCGGGTTGGCCTCCTCCATCTCCAGCAGCTTGTCGTAAGGCACGTCGGCCTCGGCCAGGAGGACGTTCATGTGCCCGGGCATGCGTCCGGCGACCGGATGGATTGCAAAGGTGACCTCGACGCCGCGCTCACCGAGCAGATCGACGAGCTCGCGCACCGGGTGCTGCGCCTGCGCGACGGCCAGTCCGTACCCCGGGACGATCACGACTCGGCGGGCGTACACCAGCTGCGCGGCCAGGTCGGCCGGCGCGATCTCGAGCACGGGCAGGGACTCGCCGCGGGCCGCCCCGCCGCCACCTGGCGCGCCCCCGCCGAAGGCCCCGAACAGGACGCTGGTCAGTGAGCGATTCATGGCCTTGGACATCAGCTGCGTCAGGAGCGTGCCGCTGGCGCCCACGAGGACGCCCGCGATGATCAGCAGCACGTTGCCGAGGGCGAAGCCCGTGGCGGCAGCGGCCAGACCGGTGCACGCGTTGAGGAAGGCGATCACCACTGGCATGTCGGCGCCGCCGATCGGCAGCACTGCAGCCGTGCCGAGGACGAGCGCGAGGGCGACGAGGATCCACAGCACCGGATCGCTGATCGCGAGCGACGCCCAGACGGCAAGGGCCACAATCGCAATCGCGAGGATCGCGTTCACGGCCTTCTGCGCGGGCCACGTGATCGGCCGGCCCGGCAGGAGCTCCTGCAACTTGCCGAAGGCCACGAGGCTACCGGCGAATGAGACCGAGCCGACGATCGCCGAGAACATCACGGACACCGCTGCGACGCCACCGAGCGAGGTCTCGCCGAGCGCGCCATGGGCGTGATACTCCGACACGGCGATCAGCGCCGCAGCGCCACCGCCGAGGCCGTTGAGCAGCGCGACGAGCTGCGGCATCGCCGTCATCTGGACCCGCCGCGCGATGACCGCGCCGATCGAGCCGCCGACGAGCGCGGCGATGATGATCCACGTGTAGTCCACGACGCGCTCATCGGCGACTGTCGCGCCGATGGCGATGGCCATGCCGAGCGCCGCGACCTGGTTGCCACGGCGCGCGGAGCGCGGCGACGACAGCCACTTGAGGCCGAGGATGAAGCAGAAGGCCGCGACGAGGTAGGCGAGCTGGATGAGATCGTCCTGCGTCACTCGTCCCCCTCACGCTTGGGCTCGGGACGCCGCTTGAACATCTGCAGCATGCGGTCGGTGACGACGAAGCCGCCGACGACGTTGGCCGCGCCGAACGCCACGGCGATGATCCCGCAGACGACCTCGACGGTGCCGCCGGCCGCTGCGCCGAGCACGAGGATCGCGCCGACGAGGACGACGCCGTGGATCGCGTTCGTTCCGCTCATCAGCGGCGTGTGCAGCATCTGCGGCACCTTCGAGACCACCTCGATGCCGACCCAGGCGGCCAGCACGAGGATGACGAGTTCGGTGATGACACCCATTACTCCGCCCCTCCCACGCGCGCGAGCTGGTCGCGTACGCGCTCGGAGGTGATCGAGCCGTCGCGCGCGACGAGCGCGCCGGACACCACCTCGTCATCCCAGTCGGGTGCCAGCACTCCCTCGGGGCAGATCAGCTGCAGGAAGGCGCGTACGTTGGCGGCATAGAGATCGCTCGCGCTGCCCGGCATGGCCGCGGCGGGGTTCGACGGTCCGAGGATCAGCACACCGGCCCGCTCCACCTCCTCGTCGACACGCGTGCAGGCGCAGTTCCCGCCGGTGGAGGCCGCGAGGTCGACGATCACGGACCCGCGACGCATGCTCTCGACGGCTGCCTCCGTGACGAGCTCGGGCGCGGTGGCACCCGGTATCTGCGCCGTGGCGATGACCACGTCCGCGTCGGCACAGGCCCGGGCCAGCGCCTCCTGCTCGAGTCGGTGCTGCTCCTCGTCGAGGCCGGTCGCGTAGCCGCCCACCTGCTCCTCGCTGGCGATGTCGATCGCCAGGAAGCGCGCTCCGAGCGACTCAACCTGCTCCTTGACGGCCGGGCGCACGTCGAACGCCGTGACGACTGCGCCCAGACGCCGCGCCGTGGCGATCGCCTGCAGGCCCGCCACCCCCGCACCGAGCACCAGTACGTGGCGTGCCTTGATCGTGCCGGCAGCCGTCATCAGCAGCGGAAAGAGTCGTGTCGAGCGCTCCGCGGCCAGCAACACCGCGTGGTAGCCGGCGACGGTCGCCTGCGACGAGAGCGCATCCATCGACTGGGCCCGCGTGATGCGCGGCATGAACTCGAAAGCGAAGATCGCGGCGCCGGAGGTGGCCAGCCGCTGGAGGGCGGTGGGATCGCCCAGCGGATCGTGGAACCCGATCAGCGTGTGGCGTGCACTCACCGCGCTGGCGAGCTCCGGCGACAGCGCACCGACCGTGGCCAGCACGTCGGCCTGCGCAGCGATGGCCGCGGCGCTCTCGGCGATCACCGCACCGGCCTCCACGTAGGCGGCGTCGTCGTAGCCGGCCCGGTCGCCGGCACCGTGCTCGACAAGGACGGCGAGCCCGTGCTGGATCAGCGCAGCAGCTGCCGCCGGCACGAGCGCCACGCGGCGCTCATGCTGCGCGGACTCACGCGGTACCCCGATTGTAGCGACGGCCATGCGCGCCTTTCGTGCCCACCGGCAGGTCAGCCGACCCGCCGCTGATCAGATGATGACGAGCCGTACCGTCGGGGTCAACGGTTCCAGCGGGGCTGGTCGCGATCGAGCAGGCGCTTCATCGCGGCGAACAGCGGCGGCGCCTCCTCGTCGGAGTTCTTCTCCCACTGGCTGTTGGTGAGCTGCGCGACCTTCTTCGGTGCCAGCACGAGCTCGTCGCCCGTGGACTGCGCGAGCACCTGCACCTCGCAGGCGCGCTCCAGAAAGTAGGTACGCAGCCACGCCTGAGCCGGCGTCTTGCCGATCACGATCACGCCGTGGTTCTGCAGGAAGATCACGTTGGCACCCTTGGCAACGGCCTTGGCGAGCCGGAGGCCCTCGGCGTCGCCCTCGACCTGCCCGCCGTACGAGAGCGTCGCGACCGTGCCGTAGAAGCTCATCGCGTTCTGCGTGAGGCGCTCGTTGAAGCCACCCTTCGTGCAGGCGACCGCCGATGCGTACGGCATGTGGGTGTGCATGATGCAGCGCGCGTCTGGGCGCGCGCGATGCAGCTGCCGGTGGATCTGCATGGCGGTAATGGCGCCGCTGCCCGTGCCGTCCACGACGTTGCCGTCGAGATCGACGAGCACGATGTCGCTGGTGCGGGTCTCCGACCAGTGCGGGCCATACGCATTCAGCAGGAAGAGGTCGTCGTGCCCATCGACGGCAAGCGAGAAGTGGTTGTCGATCGCCTCGTTGTACCCGTGCAGCGCGGAGATGCGAAACAGGGCGACGAGGTCCTCTCGGCCTTGGGCGAGCACGTTCTTGTCAACGGTGGGGGAAGCCATGCGGGCAACCTACCACGCGCTTACGGTCGCGCCAATCGACGCCTCAGACGATGAACGGCGCGCACTGCAGCGTCGAGGTGTTGCCGAGCGTGTCCCTTGACGTCAGGCACCACACGTACGCCCCGTAGGGCAGCCGCGCCGGCACCTGCCAGACGAGGGAGTTCGTGGTGCTGGCGCTCTTGACGGTGGCCTTCGTGACAAGCCGCTTGAGCACCGTGCCACCACGCGTGCGCCGCACGGTGATCGTCTCCCGCGTCGGCCCGGTCTCGCCGAGGATGCGGTAGGAGAACCGGACGCGCTCGTTGGCGGCCATGACAGCGCGCGACAGGCGGACGCGCGGTGCGGTCTGATCAGCGGCAGCGGCCCAGGCCGCCTCATCACCAGCGAGGAGCGGCGTCAGCCAGCCCGTCAGCAGCGCGACGCGGGTGTAGAGGCCGGGGCGGTTGGCCGCGGCACACTCGTAGCCCCACGAGACGATGCCAGCGAGAATCGTGGCGCCGGCGCCCGACACGACCGTCAACGGGCCGCCGCTATCGCCTTGGCACGTATCGATGCCGCCTTCGACGTAGCCGGCGCAGACCATCGCCTGCGCCTCGGCGAGCGAGACCTGGGCGCGGCTCGCGCACTCGGCGTCAGAGACGATCGGCACGGTCGCCGACAGCAGCAGGTCGGACCCCGAGCCGGTGCCCGACGTCAGCCCCCAGCCGGCGATGCGGGCGCTCACTCCGGCGGCGTAGGCGGCTGCATCAGCCGTCGTCGCCAGCGGCAGCACGGGGTACGGCAGATCCACGTCGGTCCACAGCAGCGCCGCATCGTTCGGGCCACCCTCGACGCCGCGCGAGCGGTTATAGCCCGGATGCACGACGATTCGCGTCACGGCGAATTGGGTGCCATCCGAACCCCGCAGATCAGCCCGGCCGGCGACACCCGTCAGCTGCGATGGCCTGATCACCGCACCCTTGTCGATGACGCAGTGCGCCGCCGTCAGCACGAAGTGCGGGCCGACGATCGTCCCGCCGCAGGACCACGAGTCGTTCCGACCGACATCGGTCTCGAGGTACACGATCCACGGCATCTCAGCGATCGCGACAGGCGCGCCCCCGACGATGCGCGTCTGCGGCGCGGCAGCCGTCGCCGCTGCGGCCAGCACCGGCAGCACGGCGAGCACCGCGAACAGGATCAGGAGGCGCAGTCGAGACATTGGGCGTACTGTACGCGCCCCAGCGTGCCCGCGGCGGCTGGACGGAAGCCCGATCACCTGCCACGGTGCCGTCGTGGCCACCCGCATCCTCTTCGCCGCCCTCGGGGCGGGCCTGCTCGTCGTCGCCTGGGCGGCCTGGCACGGCGGCCAGCCGATCCCCGCCATTGGCGCCGCCGTGATCGCCCTCTGGATGGGGTCGCTGGCGGTCGGCGGACTCCGCCGGCGCTCGCGCTGAGGCAAGAATCACCGCGCCGGCGGCGAAGGAACGGAGCGTGACGACGATCGCCGATCCGATCGAGCAGCACCTCTCGGCCCTCGCCGCCCGTGGTGCCAGCCCGCAGACGCTGCGCGCCTATCGATCGGACCTGCGCGACTATGCCGACTGGCTGGAGGCGCGAGGCTCTGAGGCGGCCAGCGCCACGCGGGCCGACGTCCGCGCCTACGCGGCGAACCTCGCCGCGCGGGAACTGGCCGCCACCACCCGTGCCCGCCGACTGTCTGCCGTTCGGGGCCTGCATCGCCGCCTCGCCGGGGAGGGCGACGGCGATCCCGCCGCCGAGATCCCCGGCCCCAAGCGGCAGCGCCGCCTCCCCGTGGTGCCGCCCACGCGCGACACCGCCCGCCTGCTCGATCTGGCCTGGCCCGACACGCCGCTCGGCCTGCGCGACCAGGCGCTACTCGAACTTCTCTACGGCGCCGGCCTGCGCGCGGCCGAGGCCTGCGCGCTTGATTACAGCAGCCTCGAGGGGCGGACCCTGCGGGTGACCGGCAAGGGCGGCAAGACTCGACTGCTCCCGATCGGCGAGCCGGCCGCGGATGCCGTCATCGCATGGCTTGCCCGTGGCCGGCCGGAACTGCAGACCGCGGCATCCGCCTCCGCGCTGCTCCTGACGGTGCGCGGCAACCGCCTCGATACCTCGGGCGTACGTCGCATCCTCGCCAAACGGCTGCGGGCTGTCGGCCTCGAGCCGCATGGTCCCCACGCGCTTCGGCAC
>CAJCBN010000151.1 GCA_903960645.1 uncultured Actinomycetes bacterium
CCTCGGCGATGTGATCACCGCCGTTCGCGACGTTGAGGGCGTCGCCCTGATCACGGCCGATCACGGCAACGCCGAGCAGATGCTCGAGGCGACGGGGGAGCCGCACACGGCCCACACGACCAATCCCGTGCCGCTGATTCTCATCGGCTCCGAGCGTGCGCTGCAAGAGCACGGACGCCTTGCCGATCTCGCGCCGACCATCCTGACGCTCCTCGACGTCCCGGTTCCGTCCGAGATGTCGGGCGACGTCCTCGTCAGCTAACCGCCCGCCGGCTCGGCGGTCACCACCGGGGCATGACATTGTGGGCCCGGGCCCACCTTGTCATCCCCCATGTCGCGCCGTCTGCGCCCCACAGCACACGCACACGCATCGACTCAGGCCCACCCGTCACAGCATGCGCGCGCAACTTGCACGGGCGACTGACGCACCGTGCTGCGTTCCGGTTGCACGAGCACAGCGTGCGCACGCAGTCGCGCGAAGGTGGGGTGACACCAGGGGCCCGGGCCCATAGTGTCCTGCGCCGGGCGCTTGAGCCCGGCTGTCCAGCAACCGACGCCCGCGGCGCGTGGTGGTGGGCGCTCTCCACGTCAGCTCGATGCGCGCACGCCGGGCTGGCCTGGCCGCCGCATGACACAGTGGGCCCGGGCCCACCTTGTCATCCCCCAAGTCGCGCCATCTGCCTCGCGCGGCGCACCCACACGCGTTGCCTCCCAACCGTCCTGCACAGCAGTCGCAGACAACTCACATGGGCGCCTGACGCACCGTGCTGCGTTCCCCCTTCTCTTCCTCCAGCTGCGCACGTAGTCGCGCGGGGGTGGGGTGACACCAGGGGCCCGGGCCCATGGTGTCCGGTGATCGACGCCAGTGGGCTGGTAGCGCTGGTGGGCGGCTACATGCCGAAGAGCAAGCGGTCGCCGAACTGCGGCGGCAGGCCCGCGTCGACGATCTCGCGCGCCGTGGCGGCGGCGTCGTACTCGGTGCGGCGGAACTCAACGCGTACCGGCTCACCATCGTCGACGTCGAGGACGAGGTAGGACGCGCGGCTGTCACCGTCTCGTGGCTGTCCGACGGAACCAGGGTTGGCCAGCAGGCGGACGTCCTCGGGCAGGATCTCCTCACGGCCGGGCGGAGCATGGCCGCCCGTGACGCGGTCACCGAGGCTGCGGGCGGACATGGGTACGTGGGTGTGGCCGACCAGAACAACCTTGGCGTCAGGGACGTACGAGAGCGCGATGGCCGCGCCGGGCCCATCGATCACGTACTCCCAGATCGGGTCGCGCGGCGAGGCATGGGCCAGGGAGACGCGTCCGATGGTGGCCGTCGGCTCGAGCGTGTCGAGCCAGGCCTCCTGCTCCGGGCCGAGCACCTCCCGCGTCCAGCGAGCTGCCCGACCGGCGTCGCCGCCAAAGCGCTCGACGTTGACCTTGCCGAGAACCGCCAGATCGTGATTGCCGGCGAGCACGACGGTGGCGGCATCACGCAGGCGATCGATGCACTCGTTGGGGCGGGCGCCGTAACCGACGATGTCGCCGAGGCACCACAGCTCGTCGTAGCGGTCGCCCTCGGCGGCCAGCACCGTCTCGAGCGCGTGCAGGTTGCCATGGACATCGGAGAGGACGAGCGCGCGCATTCCCCGGGAGGATAGGCGACGGGGCCGCGTCGGCGGCCACGAGTAGACTGGTGGCATGGACCAGAACGAGCAGCCCGACCGCCAGCTGAACATCCACTTCACGCCGGAGGAGATGGCTGGGCACTACGCCAACTTCGCCAACGTGTCCCACTCCGACTACGAGTTCACGCTCACGTTCGCCCGCGTGGACCACGAGTTCGACGGACCCGAGATCCCCGGCGTCGTCGTCAGTCGCATCAACCTCTCGCCGCAGTTCATGGGCGAGCTGCTCGACGCGATGCAGGACAACTGGGACAAGTTCACCGCCCGCGAGAGCATCCGCGACCTGCCCGAGGTCGACGCGGATCATCCGGAGGCCTAGCCTCGCTTCGGCTCGTCGTCGTCGGCAAGGCCCGTGGACCGCTGGCCGACGCCGCTGCGGACTACGAGGCGCGGATCGCGAAGCTCGCCCGTTTCGACGTGGTCGAGGTACGCGATGAGCCGCTGGATCGCGGGACGCCGACGGAGATCCGCCAGCGTGAGGGCGAACGCATCCTCGCGGCCGCGGACGGCCACCGGCTGATCGCCTTCGACCTCGGTGGGCGGGACCTCACCTCGGTGGAGCTCGCCGAGCGGGTGCAGCAGTGGGAGGAACAGGCGCCGCAACGCACCGCGTTCGTGATCGGCGGAGCCGAGGGGCTCTCGCCCGCCGTCCGCGAGCGGGCCGAGCAGTCGCTGGCGCTGGGCGCCATGACCCTGCCGCACCAGCTCGCACGCGTGGTCGTTGCCGAACAGCTCTATCGGGCGCTGACGATCAACCGCGGCCTGCCGTACCACCGCTAACGGCACCGCCGCCGGTTCGGTGGGCCTTTGCGACGATGCGGGGGTGTCCGATCCGATCAGCGATCTCCATGCCGCCATCGCCGCAGCCGTCGCCGGACTGACGGGTGGTGAGGTCCCCGAGCTCGCCCTCGAGCGGCCGGCCAACCCCGAGCACGGCGACTACGCGACCAGCGTCGCGATGCGGCTTGCTCCCGTGCTCTCGCGCAAGCCGCGCGAGATCGCCGAGGAGCTGGCCGAGGCGATCCGCTCCCTCGGCACGGTCGAGACGGTCGAGATCGCAGGCCCCGGGTTCATCAACATCCGCCTCGGTGCGCAGTGGTACCGCGACGCGCTCAGCGACATGCTGGCGGCTGGCCCCGACTTCGGCCGTCGTCCGTTTACGCCGGGCGTCGAGACGCTGGTGGAATTCGTGTCGTCCAACCCGACGGGTGATCTGACGATCGGCTCGGCCCGCAACGCCGCCTACGGCGACAGCGTCGCGCGCCTCCTTGAGTTCACGGGCGAGCGGGTGACGCGCGAGTACTACATCAACGACGCCGGCAATCAGGTCGGCCTGTTCGGCCAGTCGGTGCAGGCGCGCCGCCTCGGCAACGACATCCCGGAGGGTGGCTATCCCGGTGACGAAGTGGCGGTGATCGCCGCCGAGCTGGACGTGCCCGATGACGCTCCGCTTGAGGAGTGGGTCACCAAGGGCGTCGCGCTGATGGTCGAGCGCATCCGGGCGAGTCTGGCCAGCATGCGCGTCGAGTTCGATCTGTGGACGAGCGAGCTGGGCCTGCACGAGTCTGGAGCCGTCGTCGCCGCGATCGACCGCGCCCGCGCCCAGGGCCGCATCTTCGAGCAGGACGGCGCGACCTGGCTCCGCACCACCGACTTCGGTGACGACAAGGATCGCGTGCTGCTCAAGGCCGACGGCGAGCACACCTACTTCGCTTCGGACCTCGCCTACATCGACCTCAAGTTCCAGCGCGGTGCGACCCACGCGATCTACGTGCTGGGCGCCGACCACCACGGCTACATTCAGCGCCTGAAGGCCGGTGCGCAGTGCCTGGGCTACGACCCCGCCCACGTCGAGACGCTGATCTATCAGCTGATCACGGTCTCCGGTGAGCGCATGGGCAAGCGCCGTGGCAACGTGATCACGCTGACCGAGCTGACCGACGCGATCGGCGTCGACGCGGCGCGCTACTTCCTCGTGCAGCGTTCGCACGATCAGACGCTCGATATCGATCTCGACCTCGCGGTCGAGACGAGCAGCAAGAATCCCGTCTACTACGTCCAGTACGCGCACGCGCGCTGCGCGTCGATTCTCCGCAAGGCGGCCGACGAGGGACTCGCGGTCGACGGCATCGGTAGCGCACACACGCCGGAGGCCGCCGAGCTGGCGCTGCTCCGACGCCTCGCCGAATGGCCTGAGGTCGTCGCGAGTGCCGCAGAGCTGCGCGCGCCGCACCGGATTATCTCGTGGACGCACGAGCTCGCGGCCGATTTCCACGCCTTCCACCACGACCTCTTCGTCCTCCACGAGGACGTCGACACGCGCGCCTTCCGGCTGAGCGCGGTCCGCGCGACGCGTGAGGCGCTGGAGCGGGCCCTTGGGCTGCTCGGCGTCAGTGCCCCGGATCGCATGTGATCGACGTCCGCAGCATCCAGGCCGATGAGGGCGAGCTCCTGCGCGCCGTGCGGCTGGCGGCACTGCTGAACGCACCGGCCGCCTTCCTCGAGACCTATGACGAGGTGGCGAGCGACCCCAGCGACGTCTGGGCGGCGCGGGCGGCGGCGAGCACGGGGGAGGGCGACCAGTTGATCATGGTCGCGCTCGATCAGGGGCGGCCGGTCGGCATGGCCGGCATCGCCCGTGAGATCGGGCAG
>CAJCBN010000152.1 GCA_903960645.1 uncultured Actinomycetes bacterium
GCGCGCTGAACGCCCCGGGCTCCTGGACCGGTTGCTCGACCCAGACGCCGTCGATCAGGTGGTAGCCGGCCGCGAGTCGCGATGGGTCGACCACCTCGCCGCTCCACGTCGTGTCGGTCAGGCCGAGCGGCTCCAGCAGGCGCTCGCGGATCACATCCTGGTACGCGTCGGCGCAGACGTTGGAGATCACCTGGCCGAGCAGCGTGAAGCCGATGTTCGAGTAGTCGAAGGCCACCCCGGGCACGCGTGCATGCGTCTTCGGCGTGGACATGAGCTGGAGGTACTCCGTGGTTGGCATCGCCTCGAGGCGGTCGGCCCACGGGTCATCCTCCGGATAGCCGGAGCGCATCGACAGCAGATCGCGCAGCGTCGGGGCCGGGCTGTCGGCCGTCGGCAGCGGCAGTTCCTGCAGCTCCGGGACGTGGTGGGCGACCGGGTCGTCGAGGCGCAGGCGGCCCTCGTCACGCAGCAGCAGGATCATCGCCGCGACGAAGCTCTTTGTCATCGACGCGATCCGGAACGAGCTGTCGGCGGCGGGCCGGTCGCCCGTGCCCACGTGCAGCTCGCCGAGACCCACCGCGTGCACCAGCTCGCCGTCGGCGACGATGCCCCACGCGAGTCCCGGTGCGCGCTCCGTCGCGAACCACTCGGCGAAGAGCGCCTCCACCTCGGCGATGCCCGTGGCGTCGACCTGGCTCATGCGGGTGTCCAGCGTCGCGCGAGGCGATCGCTGCCGATCAGGCCGAGTGCATTCGCGCCGTCGGTCGTGTTCAGCGCCGTCAAAGCGTCGAGCATCCGTGCGATGGGCCGCTCCTGCATGGCCGGGATGGTACGCGTCCCGGCCATGCGGATGGCATCGGTCAGCTGTGCCGGCGGCTCGGGGGCACGATGCGGGCAGCTTCCCGACCCATGATGCGGTCGTCACGCGAGTAGGCCGACTGCTGGATCACCTCGCCGTCGACCACGAGGCTGGCGCCGGACACGGTCGTGCCGTGCAGGCGCACGTCCTCGCCGAGGCCGGGGCTCGGCCGCGACGACGCCGGTGCGGAGGCGACCGCGTCGGCGAAGCGCGCGATCAGCTCGTTTGCCGTCGGCTCGTCATGGCGGTGGCCGATGCCGTCGAGCAGGTAGCCGCGGCGGAGCTTCGGCCACAGCCGGGTCCAGGCCTCGGGCCGCGAGACGAGGTCGAGGCAGAGCCGGTCGCCGAGCGCGAGGATCGCGCCGCACTGGCCGTCGACGAGCGCGAACGCTTCGGCGAGCCCGTCGATCCGCGACCGCTCCGCGTCGTGGACGTCGGATAGCGCGCTCGTGCGTGACTCGATCGACGACGTGTGGAGCCGCTCGTCGATCTCGGCCCAGACGGTCTGCTGCGCGATGCCGGCGGACAGCGGCGCGTGCTCGAGGTCGACGGCCTTGCGGCGGCGGCTCTCGGGATGCGCGACGCGGTCGGCGGCGGCGAAGGCCTGCCCCGAGTCGTGCCAGCGTCCGGCCTCAACGCACGCCACCGGGATCTTCTGTGTGGTGGAGGCGGCGACGAGGATCGAGGCCTCGAGCACGCGGTTCTGCTTGGCCCCGACGACCTCCTCGCCGTCGTACAGGAGCACGTCGGTGGTCAGCGGGTTGCGCACCAGCAGCTCGGGCACGTGGCCGTGCACATCGACCTCTTCGATGGTGAAGCCGAGCGGCATCGCCTCGTCGAGGGTGATGTACGCGCGCTGCGGCAGGGCGGTGACGAGCAGGGGGACGATGGTGATGCCGCCGCGCGTCTGCGGCACCCCCAGACGCAGCGGGGTGGCGTGCGGCAGGTTGGGGCTGGTGATGGCGCTCATGGCGGCTCCTTCGTCTCGTGTGGGTTGGCACGAGGGAGTCGCTCGAGGCTGCCTGCCCCTTACGCGGGCTCGGCGTCGGCCGCCAGCGGCGTCCGGACCAGCCGCAGCAACTCGCACGCACCCGCGATCCACCAGAACGCCATGAACGCCACGCACCAGGCGCAGACGTTGCCGCCGAAGTGCGCCTGCTCGACGTAGCGGAGGTAGATCGTGAAGATCGCGCCGATCAAAAACAGCACGAGGCTGACCGCGCGCAGCTCCATCAGTCGCCACGGCGTGGCGAGCAGCAGGACCGCCGCGGCGGTGGTGCCGATGTAGGCGAGCGGGATGCCGGCGAGGTAGCCCCACGGCGAGTACAGCGCGAGTGCGCAGCCGCCACCGGCCGTGCACGGCGGAATCCCGTTCGTGGCCTTCTGGTAGGCGAGGTAGCCCGCGACGCCGATCGCCCCGAGCAGGGCAAGCGCTTGGAGCAACGTGAGCGCGCGGCGGTCGAACGTCATGCGCACAGGGTACCGGTCCTGCGCGGTCCAGCGCGAAGTGCGGGTGGCCTGGCGCACGTCGCACAGGCCTTCGTGGCACCTCGGTCGCGTCCTCACAGCGGAAGGTGCCGCATGCTCGTTCCATGCACCCACCCGCGCTGATATCGTTGCATAGGAGCCACACTATTGCCTGTTATGGATTCGCCGAAACCCCCCCGCACACGTCGATCGATCGACGGCCTCAGAGACGAGATCCTCGCCGACCCGGTCGCGCGCCACGAGTATGCCCGCACGCTGCGCGAGGTCGAGATGGTCGATGCGCTCGTTCGCGCCCTCGACGCGCGACGGGTCGAGGTTGGAATGTCAAAGGCCGAACTCGCACGGCGCATCGTCCGGGATCCGTCGACGGTTCGCCGCCTGTTCACCGCCGGCGGATCGAATCCCGAGATTGCCTTTCTCGCGGAGATTGCCGAGGCCCTCGGCATGCGCATCGTGCTCGCGTCACGCGAGTAGCCGCGCCCGCTTCGATGTGCGAGCCGCTCCTCTGAGCGCCTCGCCATGGTCGATCGTGCTCGCTCAGATGGCTGACGGGAGCGTGCCCGTCCTCGCGTTCCTCGACGCCGTGCCCAGCGGGATTCGCGCGAGGCTGATCGCGGTCCTCACTGCAGTCGCCGCCGGACCGCCACCGACATTCAGTGGTGGCGGCAAGTGGGAGGCCATGCACGGCGCGATGGGCGGGTGGTATGAGATTCGCTGTGCCGGGCCGGAGCGAGTGCAGTACCGCCTCTTCTGCCTGCTGGAGAACGGCGCGCCCGAAGCACTCGCTGCCCTCGGGTATGACGGTCCGTCGATCGTCGTCGTCACCGGCCTTTGCAAGAGCCACCGCACCACGTTCGACCAGCGCGACTACCAACGGGTCCGCGCGCTGGGCCACGAGTACCGATCCGCGATGCCACGTCGATTCTCCTAGTTGGAGACCACGATGGCGCGCACGGGTAGGCTACGCGCCATGAAGATCCGCGCCGCAGTACTCGAGGAGTTCGGCCAGCCGCTCGTCGTCCAGGAAGTCGATCTGGCCGAGCCCGAGGCGGGCGAGGTGCTCGTACGTCTCGAGGCGTGCGGCGTCTGCCACACCGACCTCTACACCGCGTCCGGCGCGGACCCGACCGGCTACGCGCCGTGCGTGCTCGGGCACGAGGGCGCGGGCGTGGTCGAGAAGATCGGCGTGGGCGTGACGATGGTCAAGCCGGGTGATCACGTGATCACCCTCTTCGCCCCCGAGTGCGGGCAGTGCATCCACTGCCGCAGCTCACGCACCAACCGCTGCATCGCCATCCGCGAGCAGCAGGGCCGCGGCTACCTGCCCGATGGCACTGCGCGCCTGTCGCGCGGCGGCGAGGAGCTGCGCCACTTCATGGGCACTTCGACGTTCGCCGAGTACACGGTGATGCCCGAGATCGCACTCGCGAAGGTGAGCCCCGAGGCGCCGCTCGACGGCTGTGCGCCGTTCGCCTGCGGCCTCTCGACCGGCATCGGCGCCGCGCTCTACACGGCGCAGGTCGAGCGCGGCTCGACGGTCGCCGTCTTCGGCTGCGGCCTCGTCGGCCTCGGCGCGGTGATCGGCGCGCGCCTGGCCGGTGCCGAGCGCATCATCGCGATCGACCTCGCCGAGAACCGCCTCAAGGACGCGCTGCACCACGGCGCAACCGAGACGCGCGTCGGCGGCCCTGACACCGTCGACTGGCTGAAGGAGCAGACCGACGGCTACGGCATCGACTACACGTTCGAGGCCACCGGCAACGTCAACGTGATGCGCCAGGCCGTCGAGAGCGCCCGCGAGGCCTGGGGCCTCGCGACGATGTGCGGCGTCGCCGGCAAGGGCGAGCTGCTCGAGGTCATTCCGCGCTTCCTGATCACCGGGCGTCGCGTCACCGGCTCCTCGTTCGGCGGCGTCAAGGGCCGCACGCAGGTGCCGTTGCTCGTCGACCACTGGCTCAACGGCGACATCGACGTGGAGGCGCTGCTGTCGCACCGCATCACGCTCGACGAGGTCAACCACGGCTTCGAGCTGATGGAGCAGCAGGACGGCATCCGCAGCGTCATCACGTTCGGCGGGTCGTGAGCATCCCAGGCGTGATCGCAGCGCAGGCCGAGCAGGGCCTGGGTGAGCTGCTCGTCGGCACGCCGCTGCGCATCCTGATCGTGCTGCTGGTCGCGGTCGCGTTGCAGCTCTTGGCCGTCCGCGTGATCCGCCACGCCATCCGCCGTACCGTCGAGCGGGCACAGGCGCGGGATCAGCAGCGCGGCAAGGAGGTCACGGGCACGCGGGTCGCCCAGCGCACGGGCGCGATCGGGTCGCTGCTGATCAGCGTGGTCTCGGTGGTGATCTGGATCAATGCGCTGGTGATCATCCTCGAGGCCCTGGGCATCAACATCACGCCGATCGTCGCGAGCGCCGGTGTCGCCGGCATCGCGCTCGCCTTCGGCGCGCAGACGCTGATCAAGGACTACATCTCGGGCATTCTCCTGATCCTCGAGGATCAGTACGGCGTCGGCGACGTGGTCGTGATCGGCGCGGTCACCGGCACCGTCGAGGAGGTGCTGCTGCGCACGACGCGCCTGCGCGACGCCGACGGCACGCTCTGGCATTTCCGCAACGGCGAGATCATGAGCGTCGGTAACCGCTCGCAGCCGAGCGTCTAGCGCGACAGCACGTCGACGAGGATCGGCTCGGTCTGTGCCATATCCGCGTCGGAGCCGATCGTGATGCGCACCTGGTTGGGAGAGCCGAAGCCGTTCAGCGGACGCACGATGACGCCGCGCTGCATCAGCGCGGCGGTGGTGGCCTGCCCGTCCTCGACCGTGACGGTGAGGAAGTTCGCGACGCCGGTCGTGGCCACGCCGACGGCGGCCAGCTTGGCGCGCAGCGACTCACGCCGCACGGCGTTCTCCTGCCCGCGCCGCTCGATCTCGGCGTGGTCTCCGAGCGAGGCGATCGCGGCAGCCGTGGCCATCGAGCTCACGTCGAACGGTCCACGCACGCGGATCGACGCGTCGATGATCCAGGCGGGGGCGGCCAGCCAGCCGATGCGCAGTCCGGCGAGTCCATAGATCTTGGAGAAGCTGCGCAGCACCGCGACACGAGGGTGGCCCGCCTTGACGTACTCCTCGATCGCGTTCGGAAAGTCGTCCTCGAGGACGTAGCCGGCGTACGCCTCGTCGACGACGCACACCACGTGCTCCGGCAGCGCGTCGACGAACGCCCGCAGCTGATCGCGCGTGACGTACGTGCCGGTCGGGTTGTTCGGATTGCAGACGTAGACCATGCTCGTCTCGGGCGTGATTGCTGCCAGCATGGCGTCGAGGTCGTGCGTGTCGTCCTTGAGCGGCACCATGATCGCGTTCGCCTGCTGCTTCTGCGCCGTCAGCGCGTACGAGACGAAGGCGGGCCAGGCGAAGACGACGTCGTCGCCGGGTCCGAGGAAGGCCGAGGCGAGGTACGCGATCGACATATCGGCGCCCGGGCTGGCGGCGACCATGTCCGCGGTCAGGCCATGTGCGGCGGCGAGCGCGGCGTGGAGGGCGCCCGAGTCGGGGTAGCGGTTCAGCTCCGGCGCCTCGGCAGCCAGCGCGGCGAGCGCGGCCGGTGTGGGGCCCTCGGCGCCCTCGTTCGAGGACAGCTTCACGATCGGCACGCCCTCCGGGACACCGCTCGACGCGCCGGGCGCGTAGACGGCCAGATCACCGAGGTGGGGGCGGAGGCGGACGCCGGCGGGTGCGCCGGGAATGACGGGCTCGCTCATGGGTTGGAGCGTACCCGCGTCAGCGCTGCGAGGCGATCCACACATGGACCTGCGCGGTGATGTCCTCCACACCCGCCGACCCTTCGGCGACGCGGATGGTGAGGTCAAAGCCCTCATCGTCAGGGACATCAAGCACCACGTCGTTGATCGCCAGCGTCGTCACGAGCGCGACCCACCCGAGTCGCTTGTTGCCGTCGACCAGCGGGTGATGGGCGACGATCGAGTGCATCACCACGGCGGCCTTGGTGACGAGGTCGGGATAGAGGTCCTTGCCGTAGAGCCGCATGGCGGGACGGATGGCCGCGGACATCAGCAGTCCCTCGTCCCGCACGCTCATGCCCATGGCGGCGGCGAACCGCAGCAGATCCTCGCCCGTGAGGAGCGGCGTCAGCTGGGTCATGCCTCTCCGAGTCGTCGCAGGAGGTCGCCGTACCGAGTCACCGTCCATTCGAAGGAGGCATCGACCTTGGCGCGATGTCCTTCGCGGGCGGCCTTCTCGACGAGCGCGCGCCGAAGCACATCGTTCTTCGAGAGACCGGAGTCGGCGGCGAGGGCGTCGAGGAGCTCCTGCTCCTCGACGGTGAGGCGGAGGTTGATAGCCATGCGCGCATGGTACCAGAGTGGTACCAATCGGGTCCGTAGCAACCGACTACGCTCCGCCCATGACCGACTCTCTCGTCCTCTACGAGCGCCGCGGCCCGTCCGCGTGGATCACGCTCAACCGCCCCGACAAGCTCAACGCGATGACGTACGCGCTGGTCGACCAGTTCGAGGTCGCGCTGGACCGTGCCGAGGCCGACGACGAGGTGCGCATCGTCGTCCTCCGCGGCGCCGGCCGCGCATTCTGCGCCGGCTACGACCTCGAGCAGGAGGCGCTTGAGGGCGAGCCGACGATCACCGAATGGCACGAGGTGCTGTCGCGCGACGTCGCGGTGACGATGAAGCTGTGGGGGCTCTCGAAGCCCACCATCGCTGCGGTCCACGGCTGGTGCCTGGCCGGCGGCATGGAGGTCGCGATGGCCTGCGACCTGCTGATCTGCACCGACGACGCCCGCTTTGGCGAGCCCGAGGTGCGCTACGGCTCCGGCCCCGTCACGCTCCTGATGCCGTACGTGATCGGCGAGCGGCGCACCCGGGAGCTGCTCCTGACCGGCGACAGCGTCGACGCGCAGACTGCACTCGACTGGGGCATTGCCAACCGCGTCGTGCCGGCCGACCGGCTCGAGGCCGAGGTGGGCGAGTGGGTCGCGCGCATCGCGCCGACGCCGCTCCGCGTGCTGCAGCTGACGAAGGCCGC
>CAJCBN010000153.1 GCA_903960645.1 uncultured Actinomycetes bacterium
GAGCCGAGCTGCGTACAACGGTCGCAGCGCACGCGACCGTGGGGGTCCGGCTCGCCGCAGCGCGCGCAGAAGGGACCGCGCAGCCACGGCAGCAGCGGGCGGCAGGCGCGGCAGAGGAGAGCGCCACGCGCCGCGCAGACGGCACAGCGTTGGTCGGCGAGCAGGCGCAGAGGGTCCATCGCCCCAGCCTGCAGGAGCACCGCCTACACGCGCCGCGCGCCGCGCTACGCGTCGAAGGCGAACGGCCTGCGGAACACGCCGTCCTCGGTGATGATCGAGTCGATCAGCGCCGCGGGTGTCACATCGAAGGCCGGATTTGCGACGGGGCTGTCGGCCGGTACCGTCGCGCCGAGCTCGGCGGGCGCCCGCTCCTCGATGGGGATCGCCGCGCCGTCGGGGGTTGCCGGGTCGATCGTCGTGCGAGGAGCGGCGACGTGGAAGGGCACGCCGTGGTGGTGCGCGAGCACCGCCAGCGCGTAGGTGCCGATCTTGTTGGCGGTATCCCCGTTGGCCGCAATGCGATCCGCCCCGACCACGACGCCGTCGATCTCGCCGAGCGCGAAGCGGCTCGCCACGGCACCGTCGGGGAGCACGCGATGGGGAATGCCCGCCTGGCCCAGCTCCCACGCCGTGAGCCGCGCGCCCTGCAGCAGCGGACGGGTCTCCGGGACCCAAACGCTGGGCGCACGACCGGCCTCGTGGAGGCTGCGGATCACGCCGAGCGCCGTCCCGTAGCCACCCGTCGCGAGCGCCCCGGCGTTGCAGATCGTGCAGATGCGAGCACCGTCGTCGAAGAGCGCCGCTCCGTGCGCGCCGATCCGGCGGCAGCGCTCCACCTCGGCGGCGTGGAAGGCACGCGCGGCGGTCGCGAGGTCACGACGCGCCTGCTCCGGCTGCTCCCAGCTGTCGTGCGCGGCGCTGAGCGCGTACTGGACGCCGACGGCGAGGTTCACCGCCGTCGGCCGGGCTGCCGCGAGCATCGCCGCCGCGGCCGTGACCGCTCGCCGGAACGCCGCCGGCTCTGTCGGCGCCTGCGCGGCGGCCAGCGCCACTCCCATCGCGCCGGCGACGCCGAGCGCCGGCGCGCCGCGGATCGCGAGGACGCGGATGGCAGTGATCAGCTCTGGCACCGAGACACAACGCCGCTCAGTGCGCAGCTGCGGCAGCAGCGTCTGGTCGAGCACGACGACGGCGTCGGGCTCGAGTCGGATGATGTCGGCAGGAGCGAGCTCCACGTGCGCGCCGCTAGGTCCCCTCGGTCCAGCTGCCGAGGTACCGGCGCTGCTCGTCGCTGAGCTCGTCGATGGTGATCCCCATCGCGGCGAGCTTGAGGCGTGCAATCGCCTCGTCGATCTCCGTCGGCACGACGTACACCCGGTTCTCCAGCGTGTCGGCGTGGCGGATCGCGTACTCGGCAGAGAGGGCCTGATTGGCGAAGCTCATGTCCATCACAGAGGCTGGGTGACCCTCGGCGGCCGTCAGGTTGACCAGACGCCCCTCGGCCAGGAGGTTGAGCGTGCGGCCATCGGCGAGCACGAACTGCTCAACGGACGGACGTGGTGCGCTTGTCGCCGTCGCCCGCTGCCGGAGGGCGGGCACGTCGATCTCGACGTTGAAGTGACCGGTGTTGGCGATCAGCGCGCCGTCGCGCATGGCGTCGAAGTGCTCGCCGCGAATCACGCCGATGACACCCGTAGCCGTGCAGAAGATGTCGCCCAGCGGCGCCGCCTCCTCCATCGTGACCACGCGAAAGCCATCCATGGCGGCCTGGAGAGCGCGCAGCGGATCCACCTCGGTGACGAGCACGTGGGCGCCCATCCCCCGCGCCCGCTCCGCAAGGCCGCGCCCGCACCAGCCGTAGCCGGCGACGACGAAGGTACGGCCGGCCAGCAGTACGTTGGTGGCGCGGATGATGCCGTCGACCGTCGATTGACCGGTGCCGTAGCGGTTGTCGAAGAGATGCTTCGTCTGGGCCTCGTTGACGGCGATCACCGGAAAGCCGAGCACGCCGTCGGCCTGCATGGCGCGCAGGCGAATCACGCCCGTCGTGGTCTCCTCGGTACCTGCGATGACGGAATCGAGAAGCTCGCGCCGAGTGGCGTGGATCACACCGATCACATCCGCGCCGTCATCCATCGTGAGGTGCGGCCGCAGGTCGACGGCCGCGTTGATGTGCCGGTAGTAGGTGTCGTCATCCTCGCCACAGATGGCGAACACGGAGATGCCGTACTCGGCGACGAGCGCGGCGGCGGCGTCATCCTGGGTCGACAGCGGATTCGAGGCGCAGAGTGCGACGGTCGCGCCGCCGGCCTGCAGCGTGCGCATCAGGCAGGCGGTCTCGCTGGTCACGTGCAGGCAGGCGGTGACGCGAAAGCCCGCCAACGGCTGCTCGA
>CAJCBN010000154.1 GCA_903960645.1 uncultured Actinomycetes bacterium
CTCAACGCGGTCGCCGAGGTCGTGCATCTCGAGCCGCGGGCGCGTGCCGCCGAACGTGCAGGTCGTGATCAGGTTCGACCCGGCCGCGGCGTAGGCCTCGAGGATCGCCTCGATCTTCTCGGGGTGCTCGACGTTCCACAGTTCCGGTGCGCCGCCGTCGGTGAGACCAGCGTCTTGCAACATCGTGCCCATCGCGCCGTCACCCAGCAGGTGACCGCCGCCTTGCAGCGTCTCGAGAATGCCGCTCACGTCAGGCCCCCTGCGCCGGGCCGAGCTCATCGAGCAGGGCGGTCAGTGCCTCTTCGGACAGCTCGACCTCGAGCTCCTCGGCGACGCGCTGGACGACATCGGCGGGCGAGCCGTCGGCGGGGGTCCACTCGCCTCTGCGCCAGCCCTCCATGTACGCGTCGGCATCGGACTCACCGAGACGCATGGCGGCTTCGTCGATCGCCTCCTGAAAGCGCTGCGCGAGCTGTGCACGCGCTGTCTCGTCGCCCTCACGGGCCATGACCATGGACGGGATGTCGCGCCAGTAGGTGATCTGATATTCGCTCATGTTGCGCACTATAACAGTCTGAGTCCGGACACCCAAGCCGACTGATAGCGTGTGCGCATGCCTACTTGGCTCATCGCCCTGATCGTCGCCTGGGTCGTCCTGGCCGTGGTCACCACCCTGCTCAAGCGCCCGGTCTACGGCCCCGGTTGAGCCGTGGTCCAGGGCACGCGTCTCGTGTCCGAGCATCGTCAGCGCAAGGCCGCCGCGGCCGCTGACAACGATCAGTCCAACGCCACGTAGCCGAGGCCGAGCGCGCCAGGCCCGGCGTGGGCGCCGATCACCGCACCGAGCGTGAGGATGCGTACGGAGCGGATACCCGTGCGGGAGGCCTGCACCAGCGCCTCCAACTCGGCCGCCGCGGCGGGATCGGCGGCATGGCCGATCGCCACGTCGACCTGCGGGTGCGCGGCTGAGCGCCGTACGAACTCGTCAACCAGCGCCGGCAGCACCCGCTCGGCCCCGCGCACCTTGCCGGCCGGCACGACTGCCCCGTCCTCAATCGCCAGCAGCGGGCGCACGCCGAGCAGCGTGCCGACCAGCGCCTGCGCCCGGCCGATGCGACCGCCTCGCTGCAGGTACTCCAGCGTGGGCACGCTGAACAGCGTGTCGGAGCGGCGGCGCTCGCGCTCAACGAGCGCCGGCAGCTCCGCCACGTCCATACCGTCGTCGAGCGCCGCCTGCATCCGCGTCAAGAGCAGCGCGAGCGGCATCGAGACCAGTTGGCTGTCGATCACCGTGACCCGCCCGGGGAACTCGCTCGCCGCGGCGAGCGCCGAGGCGCAGGTGCCGCTCAGCTTCGACGACAGGTGCAGCGAGACGACGTGGTCGTGCGTCTCGAGCAGCTCGCCGTAGACCGCGGCGAAGGCGCCGGGCGAGGGCTGCGAGGTTCGGGGGTGCTCGGGCGACGTCTGCAGGCGCGCGTAGAAGTCCTCGGCGGTGAGGTCGACGTAGTCGCGCACCTCCTCGTCGCCGAAGCGCACGGTCAGGGGCACCATTCGCCAGCTGTCGCGCTCCGGGACGGGCAGATCCGCCGTCGAGTCGTAGACGATCGCGGTGCCAATGCCGGCGCGCCGTGCGGCCGCCGCGCGGACGCCCGCGCGCATGTCGGAGACCGCCGGGTCGCTCACCTCGCCGTGGGCGCCGGCCGCCGCCAGCACGGCCTCGACATCGTCGGCGTGCACGTGGACGCGGGCCAGTGCCGCATCGCCGACCACCACCACGGAGTCGCCCCATGTGCCCGCCTCCGCGCGCACGGCCGCCACGTCGGCGCCGCGCAGGACGAAGCCGATGCACCAGCGGTACCGGCTCGTGGGGTCGTGCATGTGCACCGCGGACGCCGCCTCGACGGCTCCGTCATCGGCGAACGTCTCCCCGGTGAGCGCGGCCATGAGCCCCTCGAGCATCGCGACCACCCCGGCGGCGCCCGCATCGACCACGCCCGCCTCATCGAGCTGCGCGAGCTGCTCTGGCGTGCGGGCGAGGGCGGCGCGCGCGCCGACCAGTGCGGTGGCCAGCGCCTCGGTCGCAGTGTCACCGGTGCTCGCAGCGGCCGCCGCCCGCGCGACGGTGAGCATCGTCCCCTCGACCGGAACGGGCACCGCCGCGTACGCCGCCTCCGCTCCCGCGGCCAGCGCCGCGGAGAGCGTGGGCCCGTCGAGCGGTGCGCGCAACGACAGCACCGCCGCGCGTACGAGGGCAGACAGGATGGTGCCGCTGTTGCCCCGGGCACCCAGGAGCGCGGCGTCGGCAGCGGTCTGGGCGGCAGCCGCTACTCCAGCGGACTGCGCCTCGGCGGCGCGCAGCGCGGCGACGATCGCGTCGACGGTCGCGAGCAGATTGGAGCCCGTGTCGCCGTCGGCGACGGGGTACACGTTGATCGCGTTGAGGTGCTCGCACTCTCCGGCCAGGCGTGCGCGCGCCCCGAGGGCGAGGGCCAGCGGCGACGGAAGGGGCTGATGCGACACGGCTCGTCGACGGTTCCCGTTTGCGGGGACCGGGTGGAACCAGCATACTTCCCCCCATGTCGCGCATCTGCTCCTCCTGTGGCCGTGGTCCCTCGTTCGGCAACAACCGCAGTCACTCCATGATCGCCACGAAGCGCCGCTTCGACGCGAACCTGCAGAAGCTGCGCATCCTCAAGAACGGCGTCGCCGTTCGCGCCTACGTCTGCACTCGCTGCCTCAAGGCCGGCAAGGTGCAGCGCGCCCTCTAAGCGAGGGCGTTGCGCGCATCGGTACGACCGCCCGGTTTCGGCGTGCCGTAACCCGAGCACACCGGACGATCTGAACTGGCACCGGCCCCGGCTTGTGCACCACAGCCGGTACCGGTCTGGTCAACCTGGGCACGGGCCCACCTTGTCCGCCACAGCCTGCGTCGGTCTGGACAAGATGGGCCCGGGCCCATTTTGTCCACCACTACCTGTGGCCTTTCGTGACGCATTGCGCACTCGGGCGCGCCGTGGACAGTCAAGATCGATGGA
>CAJCBN010000155.1 GCA_903960645.1 uncultured Actinomycetes bacterium
GTGGCCGAGGCCACCGGCCGCGCGCTCGTCCTCGACGAGCCCGTGCTGGCGGAGATCACCGCGATCGTGACCGGCTACGCCGCGCAGCGCGGCGTACCGGTGGAACGCCTCCTACCCGGGGCCACCAAGCAGGCGATGGTGCCCGCGGGTGCCCACGTGCTGTCGCCGGCGGGGACGGCTCCCGGCGTGATCGTGCCCGGCACGACGACCGTCGTCGTCTTGCCGGGACCACCGACGGAGCTGGCGGAGGTCTGGGCCGCCGCGCTGGCCCATCCCGCGCTGACCGACCTGATCAGTGCCCAGCTGGAGCGGCGCATCCTGCGCATCTGGAGCACGCCCGAGTCGACCGTCGCCCGCGCCTTCGAGGCGCTCGGCGGCGACGACCACGGCACGGAGACCTCCATCTGCGCCACGCGCCTCGAGGTCGAGGTCGTGGTGCGCTTCCCCCCTGAGGCCCGAGCGGCCGGCAACCGGCTGGCGGACGGACTCGTCGCGGAGTTCGGCGCTGCCGTCTACGCCGAGGACGATCTGACGATCGAGGCGCGCGTCGTGGCGGCGCTGTGCGAGCGGGGCTTGACCAGCGGCACGGCTGAGAGTTGCACGGCCGGCATGATCGCGGCACGGCTCGGCAACGTGCCCGGGGCGTCGGCGACGCTGCTTGGGGGATTCATCGCCTACGCGAACGACGTCAAGACGGCACAGGTAGGCGTTCCGGCCGAGCTGATCGAGCGCCATGGTGCCGTCTCCGCCGAGGTCGCGCAGGCACTCGCCGAGGGCGTTCGCGAGCGGCTCGGCTGTGACGTCGGCATCGGGGTGACCGGCGTGGCCGGCCCCGGCGGCGGCAGCGAGGACAAGCCGGTCGGACTCGTGCACATCGCCGTGGTCGGACCGCACGGGCTCGTCGAGACGCTCGAACGCCGCTTCCCCGGCGATCGGGAGGCCGTGCGGACGAATACGGCCACAGCCGCGCTGCACCTGGTGCGCCTGCTGTTGCAGCGCCTGCCTGCCGGCGCGTAAGCGGCGCGTCGGCGCGCGCGACACACCTCCAACAGCCACACCACGGCGTCCGGTTCGGTGGCCATACTGCGCGTACCGAATTGACGTATTCATCCCATGCCGGCGCGGCCGGCAGGAGGTCAGCATGAGCGAGAAGGACAAGGCCGTCAACGCGGCGCTGCAGCAGATTGAGAAGCAGTACGGCAAGGGCGCAGTGATGCGCCTCGGCGACGACACCCGCACCCCGGTGGCCGCCATTTCGACCGGCTGCCTCGGCCTCGACCTCGCCCTCGGCGTGGGCGGACTGCCGCGCGGCCGCGTCTGCGAGATCTTCGGCCCCGAGTCGTCCGGCAAGACGACGCTGGTGTACCACGTGATCGCCGAGGCCCAGCGCAAGGGCGGCGTCTGCGCCTTCATCGACGCCGAGCACGCGATGGATCCCACCTACGCGCGCAACATTGGCGTCGACGTCGACAACCTGCTGGTCTCCCAGCCGGACAACGGCGAGCAGGCGCTCGAGATCGCCGAGATGCTGATCCGCTCGGGCGGCCTCGATGTCGTGGCAATCGACTCCGTGGCCGCGCTCGTGCCGCGCGCCGAGATCGAGGGCGAGATGGGCGATTCCTTCGTCGGCCTACAGGCCCGCCTGATGAGCCAGGCGCTGCGCAAGCTGACCGGCGTCCTCAACCGCACCGGCACCGTTGCCATCTTCACCAACCAGCTGCGCGAGAAGATCGGCGTGATGTTCGGCTCGCCCGAGACCACGACCGGTGGTCGCGCCCTCAAGTTCTACTCGTCCGTGCGCCTCGACATCCGCCGCATTGAGACCCTCAAGGACGGCACCGACGCCATCGGCAACCGCGTCCGCGTCAAGGTCGTCAAGAACAAGGTGGCGCCGCCGTTCCGCCAGAGCGAGTTCGACATCATCTACGGCACCGGCATCTCCTGGGCGGGCTCCGTCCTCGACGTCGCCCTCGAGGACGACATCATCGAGAAGTCCGGCTCGTACTTCTCCTTCGAGAAGGAGCGCCTCGGCCAGGGACGCGCGAACGTCCGCGGGTTCCTCGACGAGCATCCCGACGTGCTGGACCGCATCACCCGGCGCATCGAGGAGAAGCAGGGCATCACGATCTCCGGTGGCAGCACGGCCCCGGCGACGCTCACCCCGATTCCCTCGCCCGGCTCCGACGCGGTCGTTCCCGATGAGGCCATGGACGCTGCGCCCGTCGAGGATGCCGTCGCCGCTGCCGAGTAGCTCGACGTGACGCCGCGGGAGATCACCGCGGTCTGCACACGCGACGACCTGCGCCTTGCCATCGAGCTTGATGGCAAGGCGTGGATCGTCCTCGACGCCCTGACCGCTGCCCGTCTCGGGCTGGATGTCGGGACCACGCCGCACCCCGACGTGATCGCGGCGGCCGAGACGGAGGCGCGACAGGAACGCGCGCTCGTCCGCGGCGCAGCGCTGGTTGGACGACGCTCGCACGCCAGCGGCGAGCTCGAGCAGCGCCTGGCCCGCCGGGACGGCGACGACGCCGCCCGTGCGGCGGTGGAGCGCCTCACCGCGCTCGGTGCCGTCGATGACGCCCGCCACGCGAGCGAGCTGGCCGAGCACCGACTACGCAGCGGGTGGGGGCCGGCCCGGATCGAGCATGACCTGACCGCCGCCGGAGTGGATCCGGCGCTGGTCCGCACGACACTCGCCGAGCTCGACGACCCGCGGCTGGACACCGCCGCCCGCGTCGCGCTCGGGGGTCGCGAGGGTCCGGCGGGATGGCAGCGACTGGCAGCACGGGGTTTTGATGAGGCGGTCGCCGAGCGCCTCTGCGGTCTACCCGACGACCTCTGAGCCGCCACAGCGGCACCACCGTCGACCGTCTCGCACGACCGCGCTACCCTATAGGCAGATCATTCCACTGCGCCTCCGGGCGCGGTTCGTACGAACGTCAGGAGAATCCAGGTGCTGGTGACCGTGATCGCGGCAATCGCCGCGCTGGTCGTAGGTGGTGCCGTTGTCGGCTTGGCCGTGCGCTCGCGCATGCAGAAGACGATGCGGCAGCACGACGAGGCGACCATCATCGCGCTCGAGGCGCGACGCAGCGATGCCGAACTCAAGCGCGCCGAGGCCGAGCGGGCCATCGCGGCGTCGCAGCGCGAGGCCGAGGCGATTCGCCGGGAGGCCGAGCTCGACGCCAAGTCGCAGCTCCTCGAGCTACGGCGGGAGCTCGAGCGCGAGCTCGACGCCCAGCGCATCGAGCTGTCACGGCTTGAGGAGCGGATGACCGCCCGCGAGGAGACCGCCGTCCTGAACGAGACGAGCATTACCGAGCGCGAGCTCATCGCCGCCGACCGCGAGCAGGCGCTCGTGACCGCCGAGACACAGCTTCAGGACGTGCAGGCGCGGGCGCAGCGCGAGCTGGAGCGCGTCAGCGGCATGACCGCCGAGGAGGCCCGGGCGCAGCTGCTGGGGCGCGTCGAGGAGTCGGCCCGCCACGATGCGGCGCGGCTCGCCCGCCGCA
>CAJCBN010000156.1 GCA_903960645.1 uncultured Actinomycetes bacterium
CGGGTCCCGGATCAGGGCCTCTGCCGCCGAGAACGCGGCGTACTGGGAGACGCCGGCGATGATCACCACCGGTGGATCGCTGGCGGTGTAGCCGTCGGTGGTGGCGACGATGACCGCGGTCGCCCCGGGCACGGCCTCAGCGGCACCGCGGTCGGCATTCCAGACCTGCACCTGCCCGGCCGGATCGATCCAGGCCGTCAGCCCGGCGGCGGCGGTGTCGTCGACGGCGCGACGCCAGAGCGGGTCCCGCTGGCGTAGCTCGTCGCTCGCGCCGACCAGGGCGCGGGCTCCCTCAACCGCCGCCGGGGCAGAGACCTCGGCGCCCGCGGTGCGGAGCTCACTGGCGAGCGGCTCGTCGGCGGACAGCGTCTCGTGTGGACCGTCGAGGCCGCGCGTCAGCGGCAGCGGCCACTCGGCGACGACGGCCGGCACGTTGACACGGCCGTTCCAGCGGTGGAGGTCCCACCACACGCGGTCGCCGGCGGCGACCTCCACGTCCGCACCGCCGACCGCCGACTCGATGCCGTTGATCCAGAAGATCCAGTCGCGGGTGCCGTCACCCGCCTGGCCGTCGATGGCGGTGACGTAGCGGCCGCCGTAGCCCGTGGTCAACTGGGCGACGCCGCCCGTGGCGGCGATCACCGTGCCGACGTTGCCGCGGCCGTTCGCGATGGGCGTGGCACCCCAGTCGGCGGTCACGCTGACGCGAGCCCCCGGCGCGGATTGCGCCGGGGGCTGCGTCTTCGATGTGCCACAGGCCGCGACGAGTGCCGCGACCAGCAGAAATGCGGGCAGGACCCGCAGCACCCGTTAGCCCGCGAGCGTCTCGGACGCCGCGATCTTCCCCTTGGCAGGGATCTGCGCCGTCCAGGCGCCGGTCGGCGTGATGGTCAGCGTGCCGTCGGCGGCAAGGTTGCCGATTTTGGCACCGTTGATGTGCAGCGGGGCACCGCCGGCGACGATTGCCTTGGGGCCGCCGATCCGCGTCGCGCTGAACGTGACCGTGCCGTTGGCGTTGGCCTTGGCGTCGAGGTCGTAGGTGAACGGACCGTTCTTCGCCGAGTAATCGCTATCGAGGAGCCAGACGACCTCATCCGACGCCTTCAGCGTTGTGTCGGTCGCGCCAGTCATCGACAGCACGCCGTTGACGAAGAACGCCCAGTACCCGGTGGCCGACGCCGAGGCGCCGACGATGCGGGTGAGGTACGCCGCGTTGTAGGAGGCATCGAAGACGGCCGTGTACGGCAGTCCTGTTTCGACGATCTGGCCCATGGCCGTACCGGCCTTGAGCGCGTGCCGCTTGCCCTTCGAGTCCACGTAGGACCGGGCACTGGCGACGTCCGTGGCGGTCGCGCCGAACACGTTCTTGGCGTCGGACACGACACGCAGGGTGGCCGCGTTGGCGGTGGTGGGGATGAGGGCCGCTGCGCCAATGGCGGCGGCCACGAGGAGATGCCTCGTTCGCATGGTAGAACTCCTTCTCTCGAGGATTGTCCAGACGGGTCCGTCTGGTTCGGAGGCGGGTGTTCTGACTCGGAGCGCACTTCCTCGTTGCCGAGGCCGATCGTCTTGCCTTCCCAGATCCGAGGATCCAGTGACCGGTGCATGCACCGCGACGAGCGGACGTTCCTTACAGCGGCGGGACCGTGCCGGATTTGCACCGGACTTCCCCTTCCTCCGCAGATAACGATAGCACCCGCGATGTGGCATGCTCGCCCTATGTCCCAGCGCCTGCCCCGTCCTCGTATCGAAGGTCAGCACCTTGCGGTCTCGTGCGGCCATCCCCTCGCTGTCCAGGCGGCGCTGCGCGTTGGTGCGGCCGGTGGCAACGCGGCCGACGCAGCGGCAGCGGCGGCCGCGGCCCTGACGGTGATCCTCCCCGACGCCTGTGGCCTCGGCGGCGACCTGCTCTGCATCATCCGCAAGGCCGACGGCACGACGACGGCGATCAACGGCGTCGGCAAGGCACCGGCGGGCCTCCAGCTGCCGCTGCCGACCGATGGCGCGCAGGTGGCAGCAGTCCCGGGCTTCGTGCGCGGCGTCTGCGACCTGATCGAGGAGGCCGGCACGCTGAGCCGTGCCGAGGTGCTCGCCCCGGCGCTCGAGCTGGCGCGGGACGGCGCACCCATGACGCGCGAGACGGAATCAGCGCTGCTGGCGTACGTCGAGCGACTCTCGCGCGGTGGTGCCGACGACTCGCCGTGGGTCAAGGCCCGCGCCAAGGGTGCTGGCACGATCGTGAAGCTGCCCGAGACCGCCGCGACGCTGCAGGCCATCATCGACGGCGGCGCCGACGCGTTCTACCACGGTCCCATCGCCGAGGCGATCGTCCGCGCGATGGCACGTGAGGGCGGCACCATGTCGCTCGAAGATCTCGCCTCGCACGAAAGCGTGATCC
>CAJCBN010000157.1 GCA_903960645.1 uncultured Actinomycetes bacterium
AGGGCGATGTCGCGGGCGCGCTCGAGCAGCGCGAGCCGGTCTTCGGGCGATCGCTCGCGCACGGCGCGCCGCTCGGCGAACTGCCCGTCGAGCTCGGCAAGGCGGCGCTCGAGCTCCGCGGGATCGCCGCTGACACGATCGAAGGCGCGCACGACATCGCCGGCGAAGCCGCCGCTCTGGCGCAACTGGTCGAGCTCGATCTCGGGCCGCACGTCGGCCACGATGCTCTCCCAGACCAGCCGCTCAGGCGCGGCGTCGTCGAGCATCCCGCGGAAGCCGTCCGCCCACTGGTCGGCACCCACCTCGGCAGACAGTGGACCACGGCCAACCAGTCGTCCACGCACGACAACCGCGGCATCGCCGGTGGCGGCGAGCAAAGCGTCGGCCTCCGCGAGCACGCGGTCGGCGAGCGCCGCCGTGCTCTCGATGCCCTCGATGGGCACGACGAGCTCCTCGAAGCGGATCACGTCGATCGGGTGGAGCCGCGCTCCGAGCACCCGGTCGTCGTCGAACTCGACGACGACGGCGCCGTGCACCCCGCGGTCGGACGGCTTGAGCGACCGTCCCTGCAGCGAACCGGCGTAGACGATCCACGGCTCCTGCTCGAGGACATCGAAGCCGTGGATATGCCCGAGGGCCCAGTAGTCGTAGCCGGTGCGGCGCAGATCTTCGATCGAGCAGGGGGCATAGCGCCCGTGACCGGGCCGATCGCCGACGGCGCAGTGGAGCACGCCGATGTGGAGCCCCGGCTCCGAGCCGCGCACGGGAAACAGCTCCGCGAGGTTCTCCTCGACGCGCGCGCGGCCGAACGACACGCCGTGCACGTGGATGTCGCCGACGCCGTCGCGCGCGATGCGCTTCGTGATCGGCTCGTCCTTGCGCAGCACCTCGACGCCCTCGATGCCACTCAGCGGCGACCGCGCGCTCAACGGATCGTGGTTGCCGTGGACGATGACAACGCGGATGCCATGCTCGACGAGGCGGCGCGCGCCCTGCTGGACGCGGAACTCGAAGCGCGAGGTGCGGCACTCGCTGTCGAACAGGTCGCCCGCGAGGACGAGCAGCTCGGCGTGCTCATCGATGCAGAGCTGCACCAGTGCGTCCCACGCCTCCAGCGAGGCGTCTCGCAGCACCTCGGCGAAGCCCTCGCGCAGCGTCCCGATGCCCGCGAACGGGCTGTCGAGGTGCAGATCGGCGGCGTGGATGAAGCGGCGTGGCATGCGGAAGGCTCGGGCGGGGAACGTGCGACGTGTTGTCGCGCGTCCCCCGCCGAACCTTACGCAGGAGTCCGGCTTGCGCCGGGGCGTGCAGGCTAGACCGAGCCGCCCTCGCTGAGCTTCTTGGCGGCCATGCCGGCGGAGATCATCATGATCCCGTCGAACAAGAGCTGGATGCCGACCAGCAGGCCGATCGCCCAGGCTGCCGACGAGGGCAGGTCGGCGAGCACCATGACGGCGATGATCACGGCGAGGAAGCCGTTGACGATCGTCCAGCCGGAGTTCGGCATGGTGCCGCGTCCGGCGACGCCCGCGAGGATGCGGAAGAGGCCGAGCATGAGGAAGAAGATCGCCAGCACCCACGTCAGGGTGATCGTGCCGCTGACGGGGTTGACGATCAGCCAGACGCCGGCGACCACGTAGATGATCGCGACGATGAAGCTCCAGATGCGGTGGCGGGTCGTGCCGCGGGAAATCGCCTCGGCGACGTAGGCAACGGCGCCGATCAGGAGCAGGATGCCGACGAGCAGGGTGATCGTCACCGACGCGAGCGGCGGGACGATGATCGCGATCGCGCCGAGGACGGCGCTGATGATGCCCGCGGTGAGCAGCAGCTTCCAGCTCTTCGCGAGCGCGTCCTTCATCTCGGGGGGCAGTCCGGTCATTGCAGACATCTAAGGGTTCCTCCTGGGGTTGGTCCACCCTGCCCGTACGCCACAGGCCAGGCGAGTCCTCCCGCGCCGAAGGAGTACCGTGCACCTGATGCAGAAGCCGCAAGCCCTGATCAGCGCCGATGCCGGTGAGCGCCTCGAGCTGATGCTCGTCGCGGCCATCGCGACGGTGCTCGTCATTCGCACGTTCCTGGCGGTGACCGGCTATCCGCAGATCGGCGGCGACGGACTCCATATCGCGCACCTGCTGTGGGGCGGCCTCGGACTCGCCGCCGCGCTGATCATCGCAATGAGCGTCCTCGGCCACCGGTCGAAAACGCTCGCCGCGCTGATCGGCGGCATCGGCTTCGGCTTCTTCATCGACGAGGTCGGGAAGTTCGTGACGACGACGAACGACTATTTCTACAAGCCCGCGATCGCGTTGATCTACCTCGCGTTCGTGGCGATCGCGCTCGTACTGCGCTTTGTGCGGTCGCGGCGACTCTCGCCCAATGCCGCGCTCGCCAACGCGCTCGACATGATCGCGGACACCCACAGCAACGGCCTGAGCGAGTCCGAGCAGTCCCGCATCCTCGAGCTGCTCGACGCCTCGGAGCAGCGGACGCCGATCGTCGCGGCGCTGCGGGACGCGGTCGCGGTGTCCGCCACGGCTCCCGATTCGCCGAACCCGTATGCGCGTCTCAAGGCCCATCTGGCTCGGCACTACGAGCGTGTCGCCGTCACCCCCGCCTTCATCCGCGTGGTGATCATCGCTTCGATCCTGTTCCTGGTCGTCTCGATCCCGTCGATCACCATCCTGATCGGAGCGGCGATCGCCGGCCGGTCGATTCCCGTGTCGAACGCCGTCGCGCTGGCGCTGGTCGCCAGCGTCCTCGTGAGCCTGGCGACTCTGATCGGCGTGATCCGGCTCGCCCGTCACGACCGCATCGGCGGCCTCGAGTGGCTGCGCACCGCGCTGGCCATCTCGATCCTGCTCGCAGCGCCAATCGAGTTCTGGACGGATGAGCTCGCCGCCCTGCCGAGCTTCATCCTGACGCTGCTCGCCTACGGCGCGCTTGGCTACGCGATCCACCGCGAGCGCGAGCGGGCCGACAGCGCGCCCTCCGGCTAGGGTTACTCCATGCGACACGTCCCCGACCGCCTCGACCAGGACCGCGCACTGCTGCTCGTCGTCGACGTGCAGGAGGCCTTCCGCCCGCACATTGAGGGCTGGGGCGCGATGGTCGCCCACTGCGACGCCCTGATCCGCGGCTGCGTCGCGCTCGACGTGCCGATCATCGTCACCGAGCAGTATCCGAAGGGCCTCGGGCACACGATCGAGGAGCTTGCTGAGGGGCTGGCCGGCGTCACGCCGATCGAGAAGCGCTCGTTCTCGTCGCTTGGCGTGCCAGAGACGCTCGACCAGCTCGAGCAGTTCGGTCGCGACCAGATCATCGTCTGCGGCATCGAGGCGCACGTCTGCGTGCAGCAGTCGGTCGCCGACATCCTGCGCGGCGGACGCCAGGCCCACGTGGCGCTCGACGCGATCGCGAGCCGCACGTCGTCGAGCCGCGAGGTCGGCGTGCGCCGCATGCGCGCCGCGGGCATGGTGCCGAGCGGCGTGGAACTGGCGCTGTTCGAGATGATGGTCGGCGCCGACCACCCGCAGTTCAAGACGATCTCGGGCCTCGTCCGCGATCTCCCCCAGTCCTTCGTCTGAGGAGCGCGCCATGAGCCTGACCCTGCACACCCACCCGTACTCGTCGAACGGGCAGAAGGCGCAGCTGATGCTCGACATCGTCGGCGCGGAGTACACGCTGCTCGAGGTGCCCTTCCAGGTCGAGCGCGTCGACTGGCACACAGCCGTCAACCCGATGGGTGGCATCCCCGCGCTCGTCGACGACGGCTTCCGCCTCGCCGAGTCGAACACGATCCTCCGCTACCTCGCCGACCGCGAAGGACGCGAGGACCTGTATCCGCGTGACGCCAAGGAGCGCGCGACGATCGACTGGGTGCTCGATCTGTGGGCGCTCGTCGTGCGGCCGGCGCTGTTCTCCTACGAGGCCGCGCAGTACGGCATCGTGCTCGGCACCGGCGCGTTCTCGAAGGAGCCGGCACCAGAGGCCGACGTGCGCGCGCTGTTCGACCGCGCCGTGCCGAAGCTGAACCAGGCGATGCAGGTCCTCGATCCGGTCGGCCCGTGGGCGTGTCTCGGTCACCGCACGATCGCCGATATCGCGGCGACGCCGGTGCTCCATCGCCTCGTCCACGCCCCCGTCGACCTGAGCCAGGTGCCGCGCCTGCAGACGTGGGCCGAGGCGTGCGTCGCGCTGCCCGAGTGGCAGGCGCTCGTCCCCGGCTGCGGCGTACCGCGGCGCTGACAGCCGACGGCGTCGCGCGCGACGTCATCGACGTGCAGCAGCAGGCCGCCAAGCCCGAGCTCGTCTGCCCGTTCCTGCTCCGGCGGCTCGGGTTCGGCTAATCAGGAGGAGCAGGTTGCGTCGGTCGCGGGCGCATCGAAGATGCGCTCGACCAGCAGATCCGCGCGCTGCGTGGCCTTCAGCGAGAAGCCGCCCGGTGAGACCGCGCGCAACACGGTCTGGCCGTCGGGGCCGGGCTGGATGCAGTCGATCACGCCCGCCGTCGCCCAGTACGGCATCCAGCGCACGCGCAGCGTGTAGAGCCCCGGCGCGTCGACGGTGCCGCGCAGCTCGTCGTGCCCCTGCTCGAGCACCTTCGCCGTGCCGGGACCGGTCATCAGCGGCGTCGGCCGCGGGAGCTCGTAGATCGTCCACGCGCCGCGCGTGGCCGCGATCTCGAGACCGGAGGTGCCCGACCGCAGGAGCTCGGCCTCGGCCGCCGCGCCCTCGGTGTCGAGCTTCGTATTCGGCAGCAGCACGTAGCGCACCGCGCGCGAGCGCAGCCACGCCTGATACTCGTCGGGCGTGATCACCTTCTGGTACAGCAGCGGGTTATCCGCGAGATCGACCTGGCGGTACCAGCCGCGCACGAGGGCGTAGCCGGCCTGAGGAATCCAGAAGGCCTCCCAGCGCCCCGCCGTCTGCACCACCTCGACGCGATAGTCCGGCGACTGATTCGCGTCGAGGAACCCGACCGCCGGCTGCCAGAACGCCGACTGCGTGGGGCGCGAGTCGGTGCGCGTGACCGCGTCGTAGAGATCCGGCAGCGCGCCGTAGCCGAACGAGGCGATCAACGCGAGCGCCACCAGCAGCTTCGGTCGCCAGCGCTGAACGCCAGCCGCCACCACGAGGATCGGGAAGACGAGGTAGCGGAGCCGCGCGAGGTTGTCGCCGACGGGCGTCGGAATCGCGTAGAGCAGGAGCGCACCGACGGCCCAGAGAATCAGCAGCCACATGATCAGGTGGGTCTCCGGGCGACGGCGTGCCAACGCCACGCCGAGCACCGAGATGACGAGCACGGCGATCAGGTGGCCGATGAGGAACGGGTAGACGCCCTCCGAGGGGAACAGGAAGCCGATCGCCGCCTGCACCACCACCAGCACGCCGAGCCACGCACCGACGACGAACGTGCGCGGGTCAAAGCGCCGGTGCTCGAGCCAAACGGCGCCGAGGATCAGCGCGAGGAACACGAAGGCGAGTGGGCTCAGACCCAGCGTGACCGCTCCCAGCAAGCCGCCGATGACATGGCGATGATGCTGCAGCGCCAGCAGGCAGGCGAGCATCGCCGCCGCGCCGATCGCGTAGGCATAGCCGCCGGTGAAGAGCGGCCCGAGCGCCAGCAGACCGAAGGCGCGGGCGCCCCACGCGGCCTGCACGCCCCAGCGCTGGACGACGAGGGTCGCGAACAGCGCCGCGGAGACGACGACGGAGATCAGCGCCAGCGTCGCCGGCCCGATCAGCTGCTGCGGGAGGTACACCAGCAGCGAGTAGGAGATCAGCGGATAGTCGCCGCTGTACCAGAAGTTGTCCCACAGGACCGCGTCGCGCTCGACGAGCAGCGCGCGGTAGAGGTGCGCGGAGGCGTCATCCGGCTGCGGCAGCAGGAACGTGACCGCGAGCGCACCCAGCAGACAGATCAGCGCCGCGAGGATCGCCTCGCGCAACACGACCGGCACGCGGACGTACCACGCCCGCGAGGTCTCGAGATACGCGCTCATCCACGCACAGGGTACGCGCCCGAGCGCGGAACCCCTTGTGCTTCACCGCAACGTCACGACGCGCTGAGGGAGCCGCCTTCGTCTTCAATCGCCTTGCGGCAGCCCGGGCGGGCCAGCACGGCGTTGTAGTGCGCCGCAATCGACGGGTCGGCCCACCAGCTTGCGTCGCCCTCAAGTTCCGTGCCCCACGAGGACAGCATCGCCAGGTAGATATCGGCGACCGTGAACGTGCTGCCGAGCAGGAACGGGCCACTGCCCAGCTGCTTGGCGATCTCGTCGCGCAGCGCCGTCAGTTCCACAACGGCGGCGGCCACGACAGCGTCGGCACCGTTCGCGTCAGCCGTATGCCGCGCCGGGTAGAAGAAGCGCAGGTACGCGGCCTGCACGGTGTTCGTCAGGAACATCAGCCAACGCATGGCCTCGGCGCGCTCGGACGTGCCGACCTTCGGGATCAGGTCGTGATCGGGGAAGGCATCCGCGAGATGCAGGCAGATTGCGGCCGACTCGGTCAGCACCAGCTCGTTGTGCTTGAGCACGGGCACCTTGCCGAACGGGCTCATCTCGAGGTAGCCGGCGGGCGATGTCGGCACGCCATCATCGGTGCGCTCGACGAGCACGAAGTCGTACAGCGTGCCGAGCTCCTCGAGGACCATGTGCGGGGCGGTGGTGGCGGTGCCGGGGATGCCGAAGAGGGTGATCATGCCGCGCAGCGTAGCGCCGTCGCGACCCTGTGCCGCGGCGATGCCCGCTGGGCGCCGCTCTAGGATCCGCCTATGGGCCGCCCGCCGGACGTCGATGGTGGCCGCGCCGCGCCGCGCGGTCTGTTGCTCCCCGCGCTGCTCCTTGTCGGCGCGGCCCTCGTCGTGCTCGGCCTGCGCGCCGCCGGCTGGTCGGCGGCACCCGGGATCGCTGCCTTCGCGACCGTCTTCCTCTCAATCGTCATTCAGGCCACCCCGTTTCTCGTGCTCGGCGTCCTGCTCTCGGCCGCCATCGTCGCCTTTGTACCGGCCGATCTCGCCGAGCGAGCGCTGCCCCGCAACCGCGCGCTCGCCGTGCCCGTGGCCGGTGCCGCCGGCATCCTGCTGCCCGGCTGCGAGTGCGCCTCCGTGCCCGTCGCCAACGGGCTGATGCGCAAGGGCGTCACCCCGGCCGCCGCCCTCACCTTCCTGCTCGCCGCCCCAGCCGTCAACCCGATCGTGCTGGCCTCGACCTGGGTCGCGTTCCCCGATGACCACCGCATGGCGCTCGCGCGTCTCGTCGCCTCGCTCGGTGCCGCCATGGTGGTGGGCTGGCTGTGGGTCGCCTTCGGGCGCACCTCGTGGATCCGCTTGCCGGCACGTACGAACACGACGGACGGGGCGCGCTGGCTGATCTTCCGCCACGGCGTCGTGCACGACTTCCTGCACGCCGGCGGCTACCTCGTCGTCGGCGGCCTGATCTCCGCCGTGATCAATGTCGTGCTGCCGGCCCACTGGGTCGACTCCCTCGCCGAGCAGGTGATCGCCGGCGTGCTCGTGCTCGCCGTGCTCGCCGTCGTCATGTGCATCTGCAGCGAGGCCGACGCCTTCGTCGCGGCGAGCTTCACGCAGTTCAGCCCGACGGCTCAGCTCGCCTTCATGGTGGTCGGCCCGATGGTCGACCTCAAGCTCATCGCGATGCAGGCCGGGTTCTTCGGGCGCGACTTCGCGCTGCGCTTCGCGCCGACCGTCTTCATCTGCGCGCTGATCGCCAGCGTGGTCACGGGCTGGGCGCTCCTATGACCCGCGCGGTGCAGATCATCCTGCTGGCGGCGATGCTCGGCGTCCTGCTGCGCCTCCTCGTCCGTGGCGAGTACGTCTACTACGTCAAGCCCAGCCTGCTGCCCGCACTGATTGCCAGCGCCGTCGTGCTCGCGCTGATGATCGTGTTCGTCGCCAAGGACGCCTGGACCGCGGCCGATGAGGAGCACGACCACGCCGGACACGACCACGGACCGGGCGGCGGTCACGCGCACGCCGAGCCGCGGGCCGCCCTCCTCCTCGCCCTGCCGCTGATCGTGGTGCTGACGGTCGCCCCCGCGCCGCTCGGCGCGTTCTCCGCCACGCGCGGCAGCGGCGGTACCGCCCCCGTCTCAGGGTCGTTCGCACCGCTGCCCGCGGGGGATCCGGTCGAGCTGGCTGTACCCGACTTCGTCGACCGTGCCCGCTCCGACGGTGGCAGCACGCTGATTGGGCGCGAGGTCCGGCTCGTCGGCTTCGTCACGCCGAACCCAGACGGCCCGTGGTGGCTGACGCGCTTCGTCGTCTCCTGCTGCGCCGCCGACGCGACCGCCTACCGCGTGCTCACCCGCGACGGCCCACCCCTCACCGCGGACACGTGGGTCAGCCTGACGGGCCGCTGGGTCGAAGCCGCTGGCGCGCCCGACGGCATTCCGACCCTGCAGGTCGTCGAGCACGAGCTCGCACAGCCGCCGAGCAACCCGTACGCCGGCTAGCGGTGGCGCGTCAGCCGTTCGGCACGGGCGGCGGCGTACGTCCCTCAGCCAGCGCCTCGATCAGCGGGTAGACGAGCGCGGGATCCTGCACGCGCTGGGCGGGGTCGATCAGGTCGTGCGGCAGGCCGAGGCTCTTCGGCAGATGCACGACCTTCACGTCCACGCCGTCTGCGCGCCACTCGTCGATGACCTGCTCGGCCGCACTATTCGAGATCGTCGTGTCCGCATCGTTGATCACGAACGCGATCTGCTTGCCGATCGGCGGCCGCGCGGCCGCCTGCCCCATCACGTAGCGGCCGAGACGGAGCATCTGGCCGACGCCGCGCGTCGGCGTCTCCGGATAGGCGTGGTCGCCAAGCCCCTCGCCGCTGCTCGGAATCGCCACGTTCGGCATGCGCGCGAACAGGTTCCCCACCGCGTACTGCACGGGTTCGGAATAGCCGCCGAGCTGGTACGCCGGAGCGATGATCACGGCGCGTTGCACCTCGGGCCGCTCGATGACCGTCCACGTCGAGATCAGCCCGCCGAGCGACAGGCCCATCACGGTGACGTGATCGCCGAGCCCCGTGGCGATGTCGATCGAGCTGTCAGCGAAGTCGCGGAACTGCTCGGCCTCGATGCCGGCGAGCCCGCCGGGACCGCTGGCCTGGCCGTGGCCGGGCGCGCGCAGCACGACGACGTTGGCGCCCTGCTGCTCGAGCCGCTCCGCCAGCTTCACCATCTGCTGCGGGCAGTTCGTCAGGCCGTGGAAGAGAACGATCACGTTCTGCGTACGCTCGCCACCGGTGAAGAGCCGCGAGTGGCAGTCGTCGACGACGCCGAGCGCGGACTCATTGGCACCGTACGCGTCGAACGCGGCCACCGCCTCGTCGTACGTCGCGGTTGGGCGCGGCTGGGCGCCGAGGTCACCCACGCGCAGCGGGATCAGCGCGATCACGACCAGCGTGGCGACGATCACACCGAGCATCATGAGAACGGCCAGCACCACGATGCTCCACCACGACCGCCGTCGCAC
>CAJCBN010000158.1 GCA_903960645.1 uncultured Actinomycetes bacterium
CGTGAGCTGTCGCTGCCCGAGGGCGGGCTCGCCTCGGGGCAGGACGCCGACACGGAGGGGGAGGAGGGGCTCACCTTCATCTGGACGCCCGAGCAGGTCGACGCGGTCGTCGCCGACCCTCTCGCTGCGGCCCTCGCCAAGGACGTCTGGAACATCGTCCCCGGCGGCAACTTCGAGCACACGGGCGCGACGGTGCTGAGCGTCGTCGCGCCGATCGAGGAGGCCGCCGAGCGCGTCGGCATCTCGGAGGAGGAGGCGATCGAGCGGCTCGAGCACGCCCGCACGCAGCTACACGCGGCGCGCGATCTGCGCCCGCAGCCGGGGCGCGACGACAAGGCGCTGGCCGCCTGGAACGGCTTCGCGATCAGCGCCTACGCCGACGCCGGCCGGCTGCTCGGCGAGCCCGAGTTCGTCGCCACCGGCGAGCGCATCGCCGGCTTCGTACGCACGCACCTCACCCGCGACGACGGCAGGCTGTTGCGGTCGTGGCGCGGCGCGCCGGGCACGGCCGCGGGGTTCAGCGAGGACTACGGAGCCGTGGCGGACGGCCTGCTGCGGCTGCACGCCGCCACGGGGAACCTCGACCACCTGCTCGAGGCGCGGCGGCTGACGACTGAGGCCCTGCGGCTCTTCCACGACGCGGCACGCGGCGGGTTCTACCTCGCCTCCGCCGACGGCGAGCAGCTCGTCGCACGGACCAAGAGCGTGGAGGACCAGCCGTCGTCGAGCGGGTCGTCGCTGATCTCCTCGTGCCTGCTCCGCCTCGGGCGCATCTACGGCGACTACGCATGGGAGGAGACGGCGCTGCACAGCGTCGACTCCGTGCGGGCCGTCATGGAGCGCC
This sequence comes from uncultured Actinomycetes bacterium, assembly GCA_903960645.1. Taxonomy (GTDB): domain Bacteria; phylum Actinomycetota; class Thermoleophilia; order Gaiellales; family F1-60-MAGs149; genus F1-60-MAGs149. Next base: position 845 of record CAJCBN010000158.1, read on the forward strand.
ATCCGCACGTGTTCGGCACGCTGCTCGGCGTCATCCAGCAGGCCACGACGCTGCCGCGGGAGATCGCGATCGTCGGTTCGCCCGACGATCCCCGCACGCTCGCCCTGCGCGCGGTCGTCGACCGTCGCTTCGCGCCATGGGACATCGTCGTCATCGGCGATCCGGCCGACCCGCGCTGCGCGGACGTCCCGCTGCTCGCCGGCCGCGATCTCGTCGACGGTGCACCGGCGGCCTACGTGTGCGAGCGCATGTCCTGCCACACGCCGCTCGTGGATCCCGAGGCGCTGCGCGCGGCGCTCGCGTAGCTCCGCGCGCCTCTCGTCGGGCGGCGTCGCTCGCCGGGCGCAGGGGCTACGGCATCGTCGTCGGCATGCCAACCATCCAGCGCGACGCCCTCCATGCCTTTGTCGATCGCCAGCTCCTCAAGATCGAATCGACGCCCATCCCGCCCGAGCTGACCGGGCTCGGCGTCTCGGAGCGCCTGCAGCCCGACGAGGTCCTGGCGCTCTGGTTCGGCGCCGGCATCGCGAGCCAGATCGGCATGGTGCTCGCGATGGAGCCCGGCACGTTCGTGGAGCCATGGCCCGTGCTGGAGGAGTCGCCCGCGGCGGCCTAGGCGCGCCTCAGCCGAGCAGGTGCCGCAGCACGGCGACCGTGGTGTGGAGGCGGTTCTCCGCCTCGTCCCAGACGACCGACTGGGGCCCGTCGAGCACCTCGGCGGTCACCTCCTCGCCGCGGTGGGCGGGGAGGCAGTGCAGGAAGATCGCCGTCGGGGCGGCCTGCGCCATCAGCGCGGCATCCACCTGGTAACCGGCGAAGGCCGCCATCTTCTCGTCGCGCTGCGCCTCTTCGCCCATCGAGACGAAGACGTCGGTCACGATCACGTCGGCACCGGCCACAGCCGCGGCCGGGTCGCGCAACTCGGTCACCGAGCCACCGTGTGCCGCCGCGACGAGCGCGGTTGCAGCCATCACCGCGGGGTCGGCGTCGTAGCCCGCGGGCGCGGCGATCCGCACGTGCATGCCGGCCAGCGCGGCGGCCTGGGCGAGCGAGTGGAAGACGTTGTTGCCGTCGCCGACCCACGCGATCGTCCGGCCCTGCAGCTCGCCGAGGTGCTCCTCGATCGTCATCAGGTCGGCGAGCGCCTGCAGCGGGTGGTGGGCATCGGTCAGCGCATTGACGACCGGGATCGTCGCGTGCTCGGCCAGCTCCTCGACGTCGGCGTGCGCGAAGGTGCGGATGAAGATCGCGTCGCACATGCGCGAGATGACCTTGGCCGTGTCGGCGATCGGCTCGCCGCGGCCGAGCTGGAGCTCGTCGCCGCGCGTGAAGATGGGATGGCCGCCGAGGCGCGCCACCGCGGTCTCGACGGAGACGCGCGTGCGGGTCGACGCCTTCGTGAAGTGCATCAGCACGGTACGCCCGGTGAGGCGTCCGTGCACCGAAGCCGGGTCTGCCTTGCAGGCACGTGCATCTGCGATCAGCGCATGCAGTGTGGGGGCGTCGAGGTCGCCGATGGTGAGGAGATGACGCGTCATGGAAGGCGGCAGGATAACCGCGCCCCGCGCTACTTGGGGTAGTACGACGGGATGTCGCCGAGGTCCGTCGAGGCGTCGACCTCGATGCGCCAGCCATTGGGGTGCTTCGTGTCGGCGCGCACGCCATCCTCGGTGAGGCCCGCATCGGCTAGCCATTCGTTGTTCCGTGTTGCCGGTGGCCAGGCTCCCCCGTGGCCCCAGTTGCCGACGCGGATCAGGAACTTGCGTGCGGGATTGGCAGCATGAATCGCGCGTGCCAGCGTCGGCATCTGCTCCTGCGGGCTGATCTCGTCGTTGACGGACCAGTACATGATCAGCGTCTGATTCGAGTTCGCGAGATTGGCGGCAAACGTCAGCGGGCTGCGCTCGGCGAAGCAGGCGGGGGCGAGATACGGCGTGCCCTGGCACTCCTGAAAGAGCGCGCGCTGACGGATCGTCGGCAGCTTCCAGAAGCGCTTGCTCATGTCGATCGGCGCATCCATGGCGACGATGGTCTGTGCCATCGCCGGGTACTTCACGCCGAACAGCAGCGCATCCTGACCGCCCATCGAGCCGCCCGCGGCGATCTGACGGTTTGCATCGATCCGCAGGCCGGGCAGGCGGGCGCGCAGGAATTCCAGGATCTTCGCGTTGTCGGCCAGGTTCTCCGGCGAGCCGTACGAGTAGCCGCGCGCGTGCCGGCCGGTGCCGTCGAGGCAGGCCACGACGAAACCGTAGGCGCCGGGCGCGTTACCAAAGGTCTGGTTGCAGACGGCACGGCCACCAGCGCCGTGGAAGACGTGTACGAGCGGCAGGCGCTGCTTCTGCGGGTAGCGCGGGTAGGACGCGACCAGCCGCAGGATGCGACCGTTCCACGCCGGGTACCAGGTGGTCGCGGTGATCGTGTCCTTGCCGGCCAGCTTGAACGTCGTGCGCTTCGGCGAGTCGGGGATCTGTGAGTTGTCGACGAACGGACCGGCGTAGACGTAGTCGGGGATCGACGCGTCCATGCCGTCGCCGTCGTCTTCGTCCAGCGCGTGTGCAGGCGCGGCGAGCGCGAGCGGGAGCAGGAGCAGGGCGGTGAGGGCGATGAGCTTGCGCATAGCGGGACGCGGGGGGCGGTCGCCCCATCCTAGGTGCGGTTTCGCGTGCGACCCCGGGTTCCCCTGCAAATCTGGATCCGGATCCAGAATTGCCGGGTCGGAGGGCGCTAGCTGGCGCGGAAGCGCCGCAGGCGCAGCGAGTTGCCGAGGACGAACAGGCTCGAGCAGGCCATCGC
>CAJCBN010000159.1 GCA_903960645.1 uncultured Actinomycetes bacterium
ACCCGTCGAAGGGCGCAGCCCCCTGGGTCGAGGCGTGGCGCCTGCCCACGGAGCCATGGGTCTTCGTCGTGGCAGCCGACGGCCGCATCACCGCCAAGTTCGAAGGGGCGATCACCGAGCAAGAGCTCGAGACCGCTGCCCGAGCGGCGCTGAAGGCGCCGTAGCCGCTACGCCGTGATGGCCTGCCAGGCGGCAGGCACGTCAAGCACGCCGAGCCGCTGCTGCAGAGCGGAGCAGACCTCCGCCGCAAGCTCGCCCGCCTCGGCTCGTCCCTCGTCAGTCAGGGCCGTCAGCCCGGTGCGATCGCGCCGGACGACGAGGCCCCGTACCTGCAGGGCCAGCGCCAACTGCTTGGCCTGGCTCGAGGAGGCGGCGATGCGCGCGGCGATATGCGCCGTGCTGACCGCGTCGGACTCGTCGAGGAGGATCAGGAGCAGATAGGCCTCCATCGGACGGAGCCGCCGAGTGCGCGCCACATCGAGCAGCGCGCGGTCGGCAACGCGCACCGTCTCGAGGAATCCGGGGAGTGCCTTCTGTGTCATCTCCGAGGTGCCCAAGACCTCTCCATTCGCTGTCGGGTTGCCGCACGACGTTGGGGGGTCGCGTTGCGTTGCGTTGAACCGAATCATACCGACTCCGGTGGAATCGGTACAGGTGTGCACAGCGCTCGTTACGGGTGTGCATAGAAGCCGGCTGCAGGCCTGCGGGCGCACCGTGTGTGTCGCGTGTATACACCGCATCCCGCTCGCCACATACGGCCTCAGCGCGGCAGCGTGAGCATCGTCGCCGTGAAGGCGTGCACATGGTTGGCGCCGCCGACCGGGCCGAGCTCGCCCTGGCAGAAGCCGCCGACCACCGGCACGTCGAGCAGTTCGGCGATGACGTTGGCGTCATGGTGCGGCGCCTCGAACATGCGGCGTCCACGACCGTTGCACGCGAAGACGAGGGCGGCACCGACGGCGGGAGTGACGGCACCCAGCACCCGCCGCAGGTCCTGATCGGCACCGTCGCCGTCGCGCACGTGGAAGCGGAAGGTCTGACCCACGCGCGGCTCGGCTGCGATCGCCAGCCCGCCGCTCTCGGCAGCGACACCGAGCAGACCGCGGACGAGGAAATCGCCGACGTCGTAGTCGGGGCGGTTCTCGTCGATCACGATGCCGGCCATCAGCCCGGCCCGCGCCAGCTGCAGATCCTCCGCCGACAACGCACCGAGCACGCTGTGCAGCTGCTCGGCAGCGGGCTTCCCCGCCAGCTCCAGGACGACATTGCCGTCGGCGGCGGTCACGACGAGATCGCCGCCGATCGGACGGGCTCCTTGCGAGACGTGCGCGGCCACGCCGGGCAGATCGAAGCGGATCGCCACCGCGCCGGCAGTGCGCAGGCCATCCGCATGGAGGAGCCGCGCGCCGCCCGGACCGTGCCCGCCGGTGAAGCCACCGACGATATCGATGCCCAGACGGTCCGCACGATCGAGCATCCGCTCGATCTGGACGCTGTACGGATCCGCGAAGACGACGAGGGTCTCCGCATCCTCCGGCAGGTCCTCGGGTTCCGCGAGCTCGATCACCGTGGCGGCGCCGTCGGGCAGCGAGGCCGCCAGCAGGCTGATCGCCGGCTGGCGCTCCGTCTCCTCGCGAACGCCGATCACGCCGCCCGGAATCACGGCCCCCGCGAGGGCAGCAGCGGGGAAGCGGCTGCGAATTGCCCGGCGCACGGCATCGGCCTCATCACGGAAATGGTCCGAGGCGGCCACGATGATCAGCGTCGGCGAAGCGCCGTCGAGTTCGAGCTCGATGTGATCGGCGGCGACGGCGACGGCCGTGTTGGCGTCGGCATGGTGCGCAAGGTGCGAGGCGTAACGGGGCATAGGCCCCAAGCATGAACGCTCCGCCGCCTCACCGCGAGCCGGACCACACTAGGCTTCGACTCTCACCTCCGACCGAAAGGCGCTCCTGTGGCGACCAAGGCCAACATGGAGACGAGCATGGGCACGATCGTGCTCGAGCTCTTCCCCGCTGACGCTCCCAAGACCGTCGAGAACTTCGTGAAGCTGACGAACGACGGCTACTACGATGGCCTCATCTTCCATCGCGTCATCCCCGACTTCATGATCCAGGGCGGCTGCCCCCAGGGCACCGGCACCGGCGGCCCCGGCTACACGTTCGAGGACGAGCAGAACAGCCACAACGTGGATCGCGGCAAGCTCGCCATGGCCAACGCAGGACCGAACACCAACGGCTCCCAGTTCTTCATCGTCACCGCCGAGGACTGCGGCTGGCTGAAGGGGAAGCACACCGTCTTCGGCAACGTCGTTGATGGCATGGACGTGATCGACGCGATCTCCGCCGTCGAGCGCGACGGCCGTGACGCGCCGAGCGAGCCGATCACCATGACGGTCACCATCGTCGAGGACTAGCACCGAGCGTCGTCGAGCGGGTCGTGGTCGGGAAGCCCCCGGCCACGACCCGCTCCGCGCTTACCAGCCGGCGGCGCCCAGCACGTCGCGGGCAATCTGCTCAGGCGACTGCGCGTCGCACTCGACCACGGCGTCGACCGCCACTGCACGCCCGTTGTCATCGGGGGCCTCGAGCAGCGCCAGGTGCTCAGCCAGCGCGGCACCGCTGTCTCGTCGGTGGAGCCGCTCGCGCAGCACGTCCGTACCGCAGACGAGTTCCACCACGGTCGTCTCGCAGCCGCCCAGCGCCCGACGGATGTCTTCGATCTCGGCGGCACCGTGCAGCGAACGGGCCACGGCGATGTGGTGGATGCCCGCGGCGTGGAAGTTGGCCCACACGGCCGCAAGGTTCCGTACGAGGAGGTCATGGATGGTGCTACTGCTCGCAGTGGGCGGCGAGGCCCAGGCGAGCCAGTCGAGGTCGATGATGGCGTTCGGCACCCCGCGCACCGCGAGGATCGCCTCGAGCTCGTGCAGCGTCGT
>CAJCBN010000160.1 GCA_903960645.1 uncultured Actinomycetes bacterium
CCGCGCAGCGTCCATCTCCACCCGCAGCCGTACGAGCTCGCGCGTGGGCACCATCGTCTTCCCGTCGATGTCGATGACGGTCGGGATCGCGCCATCCGCGATCCACCGATCGACGCTCGTCTGGGTGAGGGCGAGAAAGCGCGCCGCACGTCCACGGGTGACGGTGCGGCCGGCGGTTGACTCGAGCGCGGCGCGTAGCTCCAAGAGGTCGGGCACGGCAGCGGGATCGGCATGCCGCAGCAGGCGCTCCACCGGCAGGAGCGCGTGAAGCGCAGTGTCGCGGGCAGCGTTGGGCATACCCGCAGGCTAGCCGATAGTCAGGAAATCACCAATATTCCTAACTATATGCGGCGCTGGAGGGCGGCGCTCGAGGCAGTCGACAGTGGCTCGCGTGTGATGCCCGTGGTGCCGCCGCGCGTCGCGAAGGCGGTGATGCGGCCGGTGCGCTCACCGTGGTGGGCGAGCAGGCGATGGCGGCGGATGTCGTGCACGAGGAAGTCGGCGGCGGCCTCAAGCGCGTCGATCACCGTCACCTCGCCGGCCACGGCGCGAATCTCGTCGGCATCCGCGTAGGCGCTGGGCGTCAGGAGGAGTAGGACGGCGACCTCCGGGGCGCTGGCGCGCACGCGGGTGAGTAGGTCCTGCACGGGGTCGGCCCGGCGCTCGATCAGCGTGACGCTGCCGCCACCACGCAGCGCGCGGATCGCCTTGGCGAGCACCATCGTCTTGACCTCCGACGACGAGAAGATCGCCACCACCGGACGCCCCTTGGCCTCCTCCAGTGCGACGCGAAGGCCGCACTCGAGTCCTCGCACGGAAATCCCCTCGAACGCGGGGCGCGCCTCGAACGAGCCGAAGCCGGCGGCGAGGAGCAGCGCCTTGGCGCCCTCGTCGAGCAGCCCGCTCGCGAGATCGTGGACGCGCTGCGTCACCTGGTCCGGTCGCCGCTTCGCGTACGGCGCGAACGCCTGGTCCGCAACGACGAGGACATCCTCCTTCGGCAGGCGGGCGCGCAGCAACTCCGCTCCACGCACGCCTTCCCAGCCCTCCGCGACGACCCCGATCGCACCTGCCGGGTCGGCGCTCCAGGTCACGACCGCGGTCGCTTCTTCTCCGGGTCGTAGATCGGGAACGTGTCCGTGTAGGCCGGCACGAGGCGGCCGTCGGGCAGCGTCACCTCGACGCGGTTGCCCGGCTCGGTCAGCTCTGCCTCAAGGCACGCCAGGCCGATCAGGCGGTCAATGCTCGGCGAGCGTCCCGCCGACGGCGACAGCAGCTTGCCGACGCCACGACCGTTGACGAAGACATCGGCGCCGTAGTCCGGCGCCTCGTTGCCCGCGACGACGAGCGTCGTCAGGCGATGCGTGATGCCCGCGGCCAACTCGTCGACGAGGACCTGCTTGCCTTCGAAGTCGCCCGTCTCCAGGTTGATCGTCCGGTCCAGGTTCATGTGGAACGGCGAGGTCAGGCCCGGGAAGTAGTCGTAGCCGATGAAGATCAAGCCCGACTCGATGCGGAGCGACTCGACGGCGGCGAGGCCGTACGGGCGGATGCCGCGCGACGCGCCCTCGTTGAGGAGCTCCTGCCAGAGCAGCTCTGCGCTGGCCTTCGGCACGTAGATCTCGTAGCCGAGCTCGCCCGAGTAGCCGGTGCGGGCCAGGTAGCAGCCCGGAATGCCGCCGATCGTGATCGGCTCCGCCGTGAAGCGGAAGTACTTGAGCGAGGCGACGTCGAAGTCGGTCATCGCACTGATCAGGTCGCGGGCCTTCGGGCCCTGCACCTGCACGTGCGGCCACTCCTCCGTGCGATCGAGGATCTCGACGTCGAAGCCCTGGCGCTGCGCGACGCGGCGGAACTGGTCTACGTCACTCTGGAGCGCGGTCACCACGAGGATGCCGGCACCCGTCTCGTCGCCCGTGTTGAAGGCGACGCCGTCGCCGAGCATGCGGCCGTACTCGTCGAGGAAGCACGAGTAGCGGGCCTGGCCGACCTGCATCGAGGCCATGTCGTTGGCGAAGCAGTAGTCGAGCGCCTTGATCGCGTCGGGGCCGCGGAAGATCCACTTCTGCAGCGGCGACTCGTCCCAGATGCCGACGGTCTCGCGCACGGCGTGATGCTCCTCGATCGGGTCGCCGAAGTCGGAGATCCAATCCCAGCCCTCCCACTCGGCGAAGGTGCCACCCTGCCGACGCTGGATCGCATCGAAGGCGGTCTTGCGCAGGCCCTCGGTGGAGACGGGCGGCACGGGCGGCGGCACGAGCTCGATGCCGGCGGCCTCAGCGGGAGGTGAGCCCTCCTGATCGGCGGCGGCGAGCGGGGTGTCGACGGGGATGATCACGATCGGCGCCTGGCGCAGGTCCGGCGGCTGATGGCCGGGCGGCAGCACCTCGGAGACGCCCAAGAGGGCGCGCGCGGCGGCCGGGTTCGGCAGCGTGCGGTACTCCTCGAGGCAGCGCATCGGCTCCTGGTCGAGGTTGCGGCGGATGCGGCGGTAGCGCGCCTGCGCGCCGGCGCCGAGACCCGGGGTCGTGAAGATCGCCTGCTCGACGTAGGACTCAATCACCTTGTTGCCGAGCAGCTTCACGTCGGCCTCGCGGACCTTGCCGGTCAGCGGGTTGTAGAGCATGACGACCTTGACCGTGTCGAGGAACGAGTTCCAGGTCGACAGCACGACGGGACCGCGGACGCGAATGCCCGTCTCCGGGATCGCGAGGTGCGTGATGCGGCGGTCGTTGATGGTGTGGATCAGCGACTCGGCGGTCGGCGAGAGGATGCTGACGAACTTGTGCATCGGCCAGACATCGAGCTGGTTCCAGTCGCCGGGCTCGCAGTCGACGCCGATCATGTACGTGTCGGCGTAGCGGAAGAAGTTGGCGTTGCCGCGCGTCTCGCGCAGGTGGTCGTAGAAGAGCGTGTTCGTCCCGCCGATCAGGTTCGAGCAGCCGATCGCGTCCATCGGGGTACCCATCACCACGCAGAAGCGGTCGCCGTTCTTGTAGCCACCGGGCCAGAGGGTGTCGAGCGGAGCGGAGACGCCGTCGCGCTCGACGGCGAAGTCCTCGGAATTGAGTGCGTAGGACGAATGCATGAGTGGGATCCTAGACCGAATCCGTCATGGCGTGCATGTCCGACTAGTTCATACGCGCGCCGAGGCGGCGGTGCTCAAACTCCATCACGCGCATGTCGCGATCCCCGAGCGGGAGCTCGAGGCGCAGCTGCGCGGCCTTGAGCGAACGGCCCACGTCGCCGCGGCGCTCGTAGGACGAGGCCAGGTTGGAGAGGATGCGCAGCGCCGTCAGGTGCACGGGCGTCTGCACGATGCGACCGGCCGGTGGCGGGTCGGGCAGCAGGATGCCGCCCTTGAACGGGTCGATCAGGATCGGCTCGCCGTCGCCGAACCAGCCCGCCACGTAGTGGCCGGGTAGCCCAACGCCGCGGATCGGGATGCCAACGCGCCGGCCGACCTCGATCCAGACGACGCTGAGGAGGATCGGCAGCCCGCGCCGATGCTCGAGCACGAGGTCGAGCATCGAGTTGTCCGGGTGGTCGTAATCCTCGACGTCGCCGAGGAAGCGCTCGCGGCGCCCAAGCACCGTGCGCAGCGCCTCGACCTGCTCGAGCCCCGTCTCGCCGATCCCGTTCCGCACAACGTCACCGGCCAGCCGGTCGAGCTCCGCCAGTGCAGCCGCCTCGTCGACCTCGCGCAGCGCACCAGCAATCGCCAGAGCCAGCAGGTCGAGGGTCGGCGCGTCGGTGCGCGCAAGTTGTGCGAATCGCTCCATCCCCCGTATCTTCGCGCGTTAGGCCCGAGCGAGACGGGTACAACCCGCTTTTCGATGTGTGGGGCGACAACGGCGATCCGGGTCGAATTGGACAAAATGGGCCCGGGCCCAATTTGTCCACACACCCCCGTGACGCCTCAGTGCGCCGCGCGTGCGCCTGCGTCTGCCCCCACGCCCACCGCGTGTGTTCAGAGGCACGGCTCTATGCGCTGACCGGCGCAACGGGCGTGGTTGCTGCGCGCGTGTCCGAGTATCCGGTCGGCTTTACGTGTGCGCGACGGCACAGGTAGGTGGACACCATGGGCCCGGGCCCAGATTGTCCATTTGGGTGCTGACAGCGGTTGGTGGACAGCAGTGGCCCGGGCCTTAGCCGCAGGGGAGGCCGATCGGGCTGCTCTCGCGGGACGCGAGGTCCACGCGTGGAGGCCCGTGGGGCTAGAGGCCGATGCGTGGGCCCATTGGGGTCTCCACGAGGTCGAACGGGGCGTCGGGCGGCATGCGGTCGAGGCGGAAGATGTCGGCCTCGGGCCAGGCGGGCCGGCCCTCGGCGATGTCGGCGATCAGCTCGCCCATGATCGGCATGAACTTGAAGGCGTGGCCGGAGCAGCCGGTCGCGACGGTGATCGCACCGCGACGATCGATGAAGTATTCGCCGTCCGGCGTCATCGTCCACGGGCACCCCTCGGTCAGGTGCGGACCGTCCGTCGCGAGGCCCGGCGCGTGAGCCAGCACCCAGTCGCGATTGCACTCCTCCTCGAAGGCGCGCGGCGGCCAGGCGGCGGCCTCGGTATCCCAGGCCTCCTCGCTGCCGTAGTCGAGGCCGATCTTGTAGCCCTTGCCCGGCGTCGGCAGGCCGTACACGCCGAGCTTGCCGTCGGCGACGAAGTCGATCAGCGACGGGCGGCGCTCCCAGGCGCCGCCGCGCCAGTACGAGACCTGGCCGATTGCGGGCGCCAATGGCAGGCGCAGGCCCAGCGGCTCGAGGAGCGACTGCGCCCACGGCCCGACGGCGAGCACCGCGAGATCGGCCTCGAGCACGCGCTGATCGGTCGTGACGCGCACGCCGCTCGGCGTCTCCTCGACCGCCAGCATCCGCTCGGGTGTGGACAGCTCGGCGCCGGCCTTACGGGCCGCAGCCGCCACCGCGGCGAGGCCCTTCGCCGCGAACAGCATCCCGTCCTCCGGGACGAACGCCGCCGGCTCATCCGGGCGGTGCGCCAGCTCGGGGAAGACGCGCTCCCGGTCGGCGGGTGTGAGCTCCTCGACGGGGACGTCGGCATCGCGCAGAGCCGCCACCCACTCCGAGACGGGCTCGCCGCGCAGCACCAGACCGACCTGATCGATCAGCGTCTCGCCGGACATCGCCTCGAGCTCGCGCCAGCGCTCCAGGGCCTTCTTCGCCAGCACGATGTCGCCGGGACGGTCGTGCGCCAGGCGGAAGATGCGGGTCATGCCGGCAGAGGACCCGGCCGGGGCGGAGATGCCGTGTCGATCGATGCCGATCACCTCGTGGCCGCGCTCGGCGAGCGCGCGCACCGTGGGTAGGCCCATCACACCCAACCCGACGACGACGACCCTCACTGCGCCTGCCTGACCTTGGCGGCGAGAACGAGATCGGCGGCGCGGCGGCCCGAACGAAGCGCACCGTCGATCGACGCGTTCTCCGTGCCGTCGCCCGAGAGGACGATCCCGTCGCGGAGCCAGCGCGCGCCGCTACCGAGCGACCCCGGCGGCTGCGCGTGCTGCGCCCACTCGATGCGGTCGATGCGCAGGAGCCTCCAGTGATGGACGCGACTGCCAAACCAGGCGGTCAGCTGGGCGCGGGCCGCGGCCTCCAGCTCGGCATCGTCGCCCGGCGGGAGACCGACGCACGACGCGGCGATCAGCGAGCGTCCGGGCGGGGCGTAGGACGGCGCAACGGCGCTCATCACGGCGACGTTGTTGACGGGACCGCGCTGGTCGCCGTCGAGCACGATGCGCTTGCCGGCGGGCGCTGCAATCGCATCGAACCAGAGGCAGGTGGAGCCGCGTGGCTCGGGAGCCGCCACGCCGGCGAGGGCGCAGGTGTCGACCGTGCCGGCGGCGACCACGATCGCGTGCTTCGCCGTCAGCGTCGCGCCCGAGGCCAGCGTCACCGAGTCCTTGCCGAGCTGCTCCACGTGCTCACCGAGCTGGATGCTGCCCTCGGGCAGGCGCGCGGCGAGCTGCTCGCCGATCGCGCCCATGCCACGCGCGGGCACGACGGTGCGGCCGGAGGCCATCTGGCTGAAGACCTGGTCGATCAGGTGGCTCGACACGTTGAGCGAGGCGTCGAGGAAGACGCCGGCATACAGCGGGCGCAGCAGGTGCTCGCGGACCGGCTCGGAGAACCCGAGCTGTCGCAGACGCTCGTCGGCCGTGATCTCCGGCGCCGTGGCGGTGGCCAGCGGCCGGGCCTCGCGCAGCCACTTGGCGGCGGCCTTGATGTCGGCGGGACCGCCCAAGCCGGCGCGGGCGGCCTGAGGAATCGAGCGCGGATCGCGCAGCGGATGCCCGATCGTGCGCATCCGGCCATCCCACCAGATGTCGGCCCCGGGCAGGAAGGCCTTGAGGTCGAGCGCGTCGAGGTCGAGCGCGCGCTGGGCCTCCGGGTACCCGTCGAAGAGCACCTGGAAGCCGCGGTCGAGGCGGAAGCCGTCGACGACGTCGGTGCGGACGCGGCCGCCGACCCCGTCGGAGGCCTCCACCACCTCAACGTCGAGCCCGTGCGCGTGCAGCAGCCCGGCGCAGTTGAGACCCGCGAGCCCTGCCCCGATGACGATGACGTCTGCCATACGGAAAGGGTGCCATGCCTCGCGCCGCTGCGGCGCGCCGCGCGAAGGGCTGGACGTGCCAGAACTCCCCGAAGCCGAGAAGGCCCGCCGCATCCTCGAGCGCCTCTGCGTGGGCTTGAGGATTGCCGAGGTCGAGGACGCGGACACGTGGGTCTGCCGGCCGCATCAGCCGGGTGAGCTCGATCGCGCGCTGCGGGGCGAGGTGGTGACGGCGGCCTGCCGCCACGGCAAGTTCCTCTGGCTGGAGACGGATGGCGGGCACGAGCTCGGCCTGCACCTCGGCATGGGCGGCTCGATCCGCTCGGCGCCGGTGGCGGCGCCTCGCGGCTGGGACCGCATCGCGATCGTGTTCGAGGACGAGTCGCGCGTGGCGCTGCGTGACAAGCGACGGCTGTCGCGCGCGCACCTTGGCGCCGGCATCGACCACCTCGGGCCCGACGCGCTGACGATTACCCCGCAGGCGTTCCGCAAGCGGGTCGGTACGGGGCGGGCACCGATCAAGGCGCGCCTGCTGGACCAGGCCGTGCTCGCCGGCGTCGGCAATCTGCTGGCCGACGAGGCGCTGTTCGACGCGCTGATCGAGCCGCGCCGGCCGGCCGGTTCGCTGGCCGTGGAGGAGCTGGACCAGCTGCGCTCGTCCTTGCGCCACGGCATGCGCGAGGCGCTCAAGGCGGACGGCGGCTCCGGCCGCGGGCGCTTCGCCCGCGCGCGCCGCGGCGGCCAATGCCCGCGCTGCGGCTGCGAGCTTGAGCGCGCGACGGTCGGCGGGCGCACCACCTACTGGTGTCCCGACGAGCAGCCCGCTGGCGCACCGCGGTGACCCGGCTCGTCTGGATCCAAGGCACGCAGCTCACCCGCGACCACGGCGCGCTGGCCGCGGCGGACCGCACGACCGACCGCGTGGTGCTCGTCGAGTCCCTCCCCCACGCCCAGCGCGGGCGTCTGCACCGGCACAAGGTCGCGCTGGTCCTGACGGCGATGCGCCGCTTCGCCGAGGAGCTGCGCGAGGACGGGTGGCAGGTCGACGAGGTCCGCCTCGGCGAGCAGCGGGGCTTCGTCGACGCCATCGCCGACGCCGTGCGCGCGCACGGCGCTGACGAGGTCCTCGTGATGGCGCCGTGCGGCTGGCAGGCGCAGGCCGCGCTGCCCCGGGTCGAGGCGGCCGCGGGTGTGCCGCTGCGCGTCGTCGAGGACACCCAGTTCCTCTGCAGCCGCGCGGCGTTCTCCACGTGGGCCGGCGAGCGCAAGCGCCTGCGGATGCAGGAGTTCTACGCCTGGATGCGGCGCACCCACGACGTGCTGATGAATGGCGACCAGCCGGCCGGCGGCAGCTGGTCGTACGACACCGAAAACCGTGAGACGTTCGCCGCGTGGAAGCGCAGCGGCGAGCGCGACCGCCCCACGCCGCCGCCGGCCATCGATCGGAACGACCCGGTGCTGGTCGCCGTGCAGGCCGACATCGACCGCCTGCTGCCCGGGCTGCCCGGTCGTGCGGAGGACTTCTGGCTGCCGACGACGCGCGCCGAGAGCGAGGCCTGGCTGGCGGATTTCGTCGAGCACCGGCTCGCCGGGTTCGGCCCGTACGAGGACGTCAGCGATCCCGCCGATCCCTGGCTGCGGCACGCGACGATCTCGCCGCTGCTGAACCTCGGCCTGCTCGATCCGCTGGTGTGCATCCGCGCTGCCGAAGCGGCGTGGCGCGACGGGCGCGTGCCGCTCGCCTCGGCAGAGGGCTTCATCCGGCAGGTGCTCGGCTGGCGCGAGTACGTCAACGGCGTCTACTGGCGGGAGATGCCGAGCTACGCCGAGCGCAACGAGCTCGCCGCGCACGGACCGGTGCCACCGGCACTCAGCGGCGAGGCCCGGACCGAGCTAGCCTGCGTGCAGCACGTCGCCGACGTCGTCGAGCGCTACGCCTGGGCGCACCACATCGACCGGCTGATGATCGCCGGGAACCTGATGCTCCTGACCGGCACGGAGCCGCAGGCCGCCAACGCGTGGTTCCGCGAGCGCTTCGCCGACGGCTACGACTGGGTCATGCAGGCCAACGTCACCGGCATGGCCCTGCACGCCGACGGCGGGCTGATGGCCACGAAGCCGTACGCGGCCGGCGGCGCCTACCTCAAGCGGATGACGGGCCACTGCAGCGGCTGCCGCTTCGACCCGCGCCAGCGCACCGGCGACGACGCCTGCCCGTTCACCACGCTCTACTGGGACTTCACCGCCCGGCATCATGCGCGCCTCGTCGCCAACGCCCGCACCGCGCAGGCCGCGCGCGGCTGGGAGCGCTTCGATGCCGCAGAGCAGGCGGCGATCCGCGCCCGCGCCGCCACCGTCACCGCGGGTATCGCCTCCGGCACGCTCTGAGCGGCCGCGTATGCTGCTCCGCATGGAGCACTCCCTGCAGGGCCGCTTGCTGATCGCCGTGCCGACGCTCGGCGATCCGAACTTCGCCGGCTCCGTCGTGCTGATCGCCGAGCACGACGAGCAGGGCGCGATGGGCCTCGTGCTGAACCACCCGCTCGACGTGACCGTCGCGGATGCCGTGCCGATCCTCAGCGGCTTCGTCGCCCACGATGAGCCGGTGCATCGGGGCGGCCCCGTGCAGCCGGAGGCCGTGCTCGCGCTCGGCGACTTCGTCGACGGCAACCGCTCGGCCGCGATTGCGTTCGGCAGCGTCGGCTTCCTCCCCGCCGACGCCGACGAGACGCTGGACCCGGCGACCGTCGTCCGGGCGCGGGTGTTCGCCGGCTACGCCGGGTGGGGTGCCGGCCAGCTCGAGAGCGAGCTGGAGGAGGAGGCGTGGGTCGTCATCCCCGCCCACAGCGACGATTGCTTCACGGAGCGCCCGGAGGAGCTGTGGCGGCAGGCGCTGCGCCGCCACGGTGGCCAGCTCGCGGTGTTCTCGCTCCAGCCGGACGATCCGTCGCTGAATTGAGCGCCGCCGAGACCGCCGCACCGCGGATCCCGCGCCGCATCTCGCAGTGGACCCTGCGCCTCGCCGCCGGCCAGGCCGCGACCAGCGCCGCGATTCCGCTCAACGCGAGCGTCGGCGCGGTCGCCACGGCCGAGCTATCGCACCACGCGAGCATGGCCGGCACCAGCGTCGGCGTCGCAATGCTGGCGAGCGTCTCCGCCCTGTTCGTGGCCGGACGCGTCAGCGATCGCCACGGGCGCCTGCCGGTACTGACAGCCGGCCTCGCGCTGCTCACCCTCGGCGCGATCATCTGCGCGCTGGCGATCCTCACCTCGTCCTACATCCTGCTGGTGGCGGGCACGATCATCTTCGGCTTCGGGCAGGGCCCGGCGATGATGCACCGCGCCGCGGCGGCCGACCTCTACCCCACAGAGCAGCGCGCGCACGGCGTCGGCCTCGTCGTCTCGGCCGGCGCGATCGGCAGCATCATCGGCCCCCTGCTCGGCTCGGGCCTCGTGCTGATCGCCGCCGCGTTGAGCATCAAGGAGGCGGCTGCGCCGTGGCTGCTCGTACCGATGACCGCCATCGTCGCGATCGTGCTGGTCCGTGGCATCGCGGTCGACCCACGCGACGTGGCGCGCAACCTCGACGCGTACTTCCCCGGCGCCGCAGCCGAGCCGGAGCACGGTCAGCCGCGCAGCCGCCGCGAGCTGCTGGCCCTGCGGCCCGCGCGCGCCGCGATCACGGCGGCCGCGCTGATCCAGGCGGCGATGGTCGGCGTGATGGGCGTCACCGCCGTCGTGCTGAACGACAACGGGATGGGGCCCGCGATCGTCGGGCTGTTCATCTCCGCGCACTTCCTCGGCATGTTCGGGCTGGCCGCACCGCTCGGTCGCCTGACCGACCGCTTCGGGCGGCGGCGGACGATCATCGCGGGCGTGCTCGTGACCGGCGTCGGCGCGACCGGCACGGCGCTGCTCGGCGACTCGTGGCTGATCCTCCCGTTCTTCTTCCTGCTCGGTCTCGGCTGGTGCGCCTCGTGGGTGGCGGGCACGACGATCCTGGCCGACATCACCACCCCGCAGGAGCGCGGCCGGCTGACGGCGTCGAACGACCAGATCGTCTCGCTCTGCGGCGCCGCCGCCGTCATCTCCGCCGGCTTCGTGCTCGACCGCTTCGGCTTCCCCGCCGTCGGCCTCGCGCTGACGGCCCTGCTGCTCGTGGCCCTGATCCCGATTGTGCGACTGCGCGAGCCGCACGTCGGCGTGTACGACGACTGACGTGCCGCGCCCGTCGTAAACTCCGGGCGGGCCGGTAGCTCGAAGGTCGAGCAGGAGACTTTTAATCTCTCGGTCAGGGTTCGATTCCCTGTCGGCCCATCAACCCGCGGCTGGGCTGGCGTCAGGCGAGCACGAGGACCTGGTCGCCCTCGCCAAAGGCGAAGCGCCGCGCCTTGGGCGGATTGAACAGCACGCCGCCGCCAGCGAGACCACCCTCCACGGCGGCCGAGACGATGCGGACGCCGACGGCGACGTGGCCCCGCTCGCGCGCCACCGCCACGACGTCCCCGAAGCCCATCTCCGAGCCGGTCAGGCCGTAGCGCTCGGCGGGCACGAGCACGAGCTCGACCCCCTCGGCGGCGAAGAGGTCGGCGAAGACGCCGCGCAGCTGGTTGTTCTCCGACAGCTGCGCGAGCATGAGGCTGGTGAGCCGCTCACTGACGACAAAGTCGTCAGGGTTGGCGACGCGGGCGAGCTCGACGTCGCGGACGTCGAGCAGTTCCGTGATCAGCCGCACGCTTGCGTTCGGCCCCTCCTGCTGCGTGGCCTGCCGAATCTGGAGCAGCGTGAGGAGCGCCCGTGCGTCGTCCATTGCCGTATCGCCGGTGCGGTAGCAGAGGATGATCACCTGGTCGTAGCGTTCGCGGTTGATCTGCGCCTCCAGCTGGGCCCCGTCGACGGTGTCCATCTCGATCACGTCGACGGCCGTGTTGCCGAAGGCCGGCAGCTCGACCGGCTCCGCGAGCTGGGTCGGGTCGACGAGCAGGCGGACGCGCGAGCCCGGCGAGACGTAGCGGTCCAGCTCGCCGAGGATGGTCGGCCCCAGGCCGTTCCAGCCGATCAGTAGCGTCTGCTCCTGCACCGGCACGATCGCCGGCTCCGAGGCGACGCCCGCGGTGGTGACGCGGGCCACGGGGCCGGACAGCCGCACCGTGTCGTCGTCGGCCGAGATCGCGATGACCTGGTCGCCCTCACCGAAGACCCGGTCGAGCGACGGGCTCAGGGTCACGACGCCACCCGCGTCGCGCACGCCAATCACCGCGGAGTGCTCGTACGCCGTCAGCGCGTCGCCGAACGCGGCGCCCAGGAGCCCCGGCTCGTCCTGGAAGTAGATCTCGTCGCCGTCGAAGTCGAGCAGCTCCTGGAAGACCAGGCTCAGACCCGACTGTCGGCAGACCTGGGCCGTCACGCGCGCGATGACGTCGCTCGACACCACGATGCCCATCCGGCCCCGCGTGGCGCGGTCGATTGCGGTGGCCGACGTCTGGCCCTCGAACTCCGCGGTGACGCGCAGGCGCTCCAGGTCGGGATCGATCGACAGGAGCGCGAGCACCGTCTTGACGACGCCGGGGTCACCGGAGGCTTCGTCGAGCAGGACCAGGATCGACTTGGCGTGCTCCGGTCGGACGAGGTCGAGATCAGCGGCGTCAGAGGTGCTGCCGGAGCGGCAGATGACGCGGGTGCGCCGCCCGTCGCCCGCCCGCGCCCGCACCTCGTCCTCCATGGCGACCTTGTCGCGGTCGGCCAGAACTACGACGCACGGGTTGCGCTGGTTGGCGTTGGCGACCTCGAGCTCGGTGAGGATCTGGTGGAGCTTCGGCGACCAGCCGAGGATCAGCGTGTGGCCCTGCTCGACCACCAGCGTGCGCCCCTTGCGCAGCTCCTCGAGACGGCTCTCGATGCCGGACGAGATGATGCCGATCAGGATCGACAGCACAAAAATGCCGGCGAGCGTCACAACCAGCGCGATCAGTCGCCACGTCCAGCCCGAGTCGCCGCCGAGCGCGCCCGCGTCGATCGCGCGCATCAGGTTGAGCCAGATACCCTCGATGAACCCGGTCCGCTCCTCGCCGCCCGTGCGGATGCCGAGCAGCCAGACCGCGATCCCCGCGATCAGCACCACGACGACGGTAAGCGCGCCGAGCCACGCGATGACGCCGATCGTGCCGCGCGAGAGCGTGGCGTCGAAGCGATAGCGCAGGCGATCGCGGGGAGTGACCTGTCGGGCCATCGCGGTCCTAAAAGAGCAGGCCGAACGAAACGCCAGCCGGATTGCCGAGCTGGAGCAGGCGGATGACCGAGAACACGAGGATCACCCCGCCGACGGCGCCGAGGCCGACCTTGATGCGCTGTTGGCGGACGAGGCTGGCGATGCCGAAGAGGAACAGGGCGAGGGCGATGATGATCGCGAGGATGTCAAAGTCGCTGCCGAGGGCATCCTTCTGCTCTGCCTTGTCGAACTGTGCCTGCGCCTCGGCGTCGATTGCCTCGGCGTCGTCATACATGGCCGTCGACCAGTTCGGGTTGTCCTCGGTAAACGGCGTGCCGTATCCGGAGGAATCGGGCTGCTCGGACCACCAGTCGACGGCGGCGGCGAGCTCCGCCGACATCAGCGAGTCGTGGATGTACCCGGCCGTATCGTCGTCGCCGGCCTGCGCAGACTTCGCGAACTCGAGGAACAGCGCCTGATCGGCGAAGTCGGTCGCCGACGCGTCGTTAAAAGCCTGCGACGCGGCGTCCGACAGGCGAATGCCCTCGCTGTAGGCCGCTGTCATGGCCGAGCCGAGCTGAGCACTCTGGA
>CAJCBN010000161.1 GCA_903960645.1 uncultured Actinomycetes bacterium
CCGCCGCCGCCGCCGCCGCGTGGAATGACCAGGTCGCGCGTGAGCGCGAGGGTCTCGCATGAGCGAGTTCTCGCCCGCCCGCTACGTCGAGCTGCTGGAGGCGATCAAGGTTGCGCGCTACCGCCTGCGGGGCTTCGACGTCACTGGCCCGGCCGAGCAGATGCTGTTCCTGCGCCACGACATCGACGTCTCGCTCGAAGACGCGGTGGCGATGGCCGAGCTCGAGCACGCCCACGGCATCAAGGCGACCTACCTGCTGATGACGCGCAGCAACTTCTACAACCTCGCCTCGCCCGCCGGGCTCGATGCCGTCGCGCGCCTGCGGGAGCTCGGCCACTGGGTCGGCCACCACGCGCTGCACCCGCACGTCGATCCGGTCGTCGACGTGGGCTTCGACCCCGTGATGGCGTGGCACAACCCCGATCCCGCCTACATGGCCGATGCCGTGCCCGGCTGGGTCAACGTGATGGAGCCCCGCTTCACCGGCGACTTCGCGTGGACCTACCGCTCCGATTCCAACCAGTCGTGGCGCCGCGGCGACCCCGTCGAGGAGCTGGCCGCCGGGCGCTTCCCATGGCTGCAGCTGCTGATCCACCCCGTGCTCTGGATGGGCGGCACGACCGGGATGGCCGCCACGGCCGAGGCCTTTCTCGACCGCGACCGCGCCCGACGCCTCGAGCACCTGCGCGAGGACAACCTGGACCTGTGAGCACCGCGCCGCTGACCATCCTCGTGACCGCCGTCGGCTCGCCCGGTTCGGCTGCGCTGCTGCGCGCGCTGAAGCACAACGGCGAGCGAACGGTGCGCCTGGTCGGCACCGACCTGCGCGAGGAGAACGTGGGCCGCTTCCACTGCGACGCCTTCAGCACCGTGCCCGCGGGCTCCGATCCGGCGTTCGGTCGGGCGATCCTCGAGCTGGCCCAGCGTGAGGGTGCGCGTGTTGTCCTGCCGCAGGCCTCCTTCGACCTCGAGGGCCTGGCTGAGCTGCGCGCCGAGTTCGCAGCCGCCGGCATCGCGCTGATCTGTTCGACGCCCGAGGCCGTGCGTGCGGCCGACAGCAAGCACGCGACCCTCGAGCTCTGCGAGCGGCTCGGCGTGCGCGCCCCGGCCTTCCGCGTTGCGCGCGGCGGGGCTGCCGTGGCCGCCGCGGCACGCGAGCTCGGCTACCCCGGCAACGACGTCTGCATGAAGCCCGTCGTGGCGGCCGGCTCGCGCGGCTTCCACGTCATCTCGGCATCCGTCGATGCGCGCCACCAATTGCTGCACGAGCGGCCCGGCGCGATGCCCCTGCGGCTCGAGGACGTCGAACGGATCATCGGTGACGACGACACCGAGCTTCTGGTGATGGAGCTCGTGACAGGCCTCGAGCGGACGGTCGATGGCTACGCCGAGAGCGGCCGCATCGTCCTCGGCCACCCCAAGACGCGCGAAGCCATGCGCGCCGGGCTCGCCATGCGCTTCGAAACACTCGAGGCGCCCGAGCTGATGCAGGTCGCCGAGACGCTCGTCGCTGGCTTCGGCCTCGACGGCTTCTTCAACCTCCAGCTGATCGGCGACGCGGTGCTCGAGCTGAACCCGCGCATCTCGACGATCGTCTACCAGGCTGACCTCAACCTGCCGTGGCTCGGCATCCGGCGCGCCCTCGGCGAGCTGACCGACGAGGAGGCCGCCGCCGCGCAGGCCCGGGTCCGCCCCGGCCGCATCGCGCTGCGCTACTTCGACCAGCTCGAGTTCGACCCGAGCTAGACGACGCCGTCCGCCGGTCGCGGCGAGACGATCGCCTCGAGCCGGGCGCCGCGCGGCAGCGCCGTCAGCGACCAGCGTCCGCCCGTGGCCTGATCAAGCACCGTGCTGCCCAGCCCCGGCATCGGCGTGGCAGGGGGACCGCCGCCATCGTCGTCGATGACGATGCAGATACCACCGTCGACGGATGTGAGCGTGACGCTGATTGCCGTCGCCCCACCATGACGGATGGCATTCGCAAGACCCTCCTCGACAACACGTCCGACACGCTCGCCCGACCCAGTGCCGTCGTCGATTCCCTCATCGATATGCACATCGATCGCACAGAGCTGGTCCCACAGTGCGACCTTCCGCCGCACCTCGGTGACGGCGCCGATGGGCGCCTTCTCGCCCATCCGTGACGACGCGAGCACACGCTGTGCCTGTTCGAGTGCGGCTTTGAGCTGCTCGACGTTGCCGCTCTCAATGGCCTGCTCGCTCACCATGGCGCACGCCACGATCTTCGACTGCACGGTTCCATGCAACGTGCGCGACAGTTCTCGTGCCAGCTCGGCGACGGCGCGGCTGCGGGCCAGCGTGCTCACCAGCTCCTGATCGAGGTCCTCCAGATAGGAGCGCTCCGTGGCGCGGCGCTGCTGCCGCCAAGAGCCGAACCCTGAGGTCAGCAAGATGATGAGCACGCCCGCAACCACCTGCGTAGCGGCCCACGCAACTGTCGCCGAGCCCGGTGCGAGCGATTCACGCCAGAGCACCGCGGGTACGATCTGCGCCTCAAGAATCACGACGGCCACCACGAAGATCCGGCCATGCCAGGCGGGATAGCGTCGCATCAGGGCATTGGCCGGCAGGCAGACGATGAAGATCGCGAATACCGTCATGACGAGCATCAGCAGGCCACTCGTAGTGCCGAAGCGGTTGATGGTCTGAAGCGCGGTACCGACAACGTGGATCACTGCGAGCACAACAGGGCGCAGTGGCTCATGGCGGATCGTGTTGATCAGCACCCGCGACCACTTGATCCGCGGATACTGCCGCGCTGCCGTCGACCAGAGCTGGGTGCTGAGGGGACGCACCGTCTCCTGGGCCAGCGTCCGCAGCGCCATTGAGGTGTCTGTGCTCGTGACGCCATCGGATGTCGTGGTGAGTTCGTGGAGTCGGCGGGCGAGATCCTCCTGCGCCTCCCGGAGGCGTGCGTCGACCTTGCCCTGCACCTCGTTGCGCAATTCCTCGATCAGGAGCGTCTGCTGCAACGAGGCCAGCTCGACACTCACCTGACGCTCAATCAGTCGGGTGCGAGCCTGCCTCGAGCGGTCAATCTCGTCGAGCAGCAGCGTGAGTCCCCATCCGAACCAGCTGCCGATCAGGACCA
>CAJCBN010000162.1 GCA_903960645.1 uncultured Actinomycetes bacterium
CGCCGACGTCGGCCGCTCCGTCGCGGATCAGCGTGGGGATGTCATCCGTCCGCGCGAAGAGGAGCTCGACGTTCTGATCCGGGATCGGGACGAGCAGACGACGATCGTCGGAGGGCACAGGAATGCCGGCCGCGCGCAGGAGGGTGATGGTGGGCTCGGCCAGACGGCCCTTGGAGGGGACGGCGATGCGGAGGGTGTCGTTGATCATGCCCGGCCCTGCTCACCGTCGAGGACGGCGCGGTAGCCGCCCTGGCCGTGCCGGACCCACTGGGCGACGCGGGTGACCGTGGCGGTCGAGGCGCCGAGGCGGCGGGCAATCTCCGCGTAGGGGATACCGGCGTCGACGAGCCGGGCGACCTCCAGCCGCTGCGCGAGCGTGCTGAGCTCGTTGAACGAGCAGATGTCGCGCAGGAAGGCGAGCATGGCCTCGCGGTCGTCGATCGAGACGAGCGCGTCGGCGAGCTGCTCTACGGGGGGCGTGCGCCAGTCGTTGGGATCGGTCGTCTGTTTCATCGTGTTAGCATGCTAGCACGATGACATCGACTCCACACCCGTTTCGTCTCTATCCGGCCATCGACCTAATCGACGGCCGCGCCGTGCGCCTGCTGCACGGGCAGTTCGACCAGCTGCTCACGAACGAGCTGGATGATGCGCAGGCCCGGGCCGAGCTGGTTTGGGCGGCGGGTGCCTCGGCGTTGCACGTGATCGATCTCGACGCCGCCCGCACCGGCGCGCCCGCGGAGCCAAACGTCTCCGTGCTGGCCGCGCTCGCGGCGGGCAAGCCGACGGGGGCGATTCTCCAGGTCGGCGGCGGCCTGCGCTCGGCCGCCGCGGTGGAGGCCCTGCTCGCACAGGGCGTTGATCGTGTGCTGATCGGCACGATGGCCCTACGTGACCCCGTAACGCTCCGCGGGCTCGTTGAGCGCCACGGCAGCAAGATCGCGGTGGCACTCGACAGCCGTCAGGGCACCGTGCGCGTCAGCGGCTGGGTCGAGGACGCCGGCATTCGGGTGGAGGACGCCGCACGCGGCGTCGTCGAGCTCGGGGTGGAGACGTTGCTGATCACGGGCATCGATCGCGACGGCAGCCTCGCCGGCCCCGACCAGGCCCTGCTCGAACTCGTCCGTACGGCCGTCCCCGCGGCGGCGGTCATCGCCGCGGGTGGGGTGACCACCCCTGCCGACGTGCAGACCGTGCGCTCGCTCGGCTGCGCTGGTGCCGTGGTCGGTCGGGCGCTGCTCGACGACCCCTCGCAGATCACCGCACTGCTGCACGCCGCGGAGTAACCCTCAACCTTTACTGAGGGTCGTAGTCTGACCCTCAATCGGACATTACTCAGGTAATGGTCGAGACTTTTGCGGGTATCGTGACGTTCCCGTTACCTTGTCTCGAGGCGCGGTTTTCGGCTCAACAGAGCCAATTATTTGGCGTACCCTCAGGGATTGCTTGAGAGAGTTACGAAAGCGCAACCGCCAGGAGCTTGCGATGTAGAGTGAGGTAGGCCTACAGTCTCGATCCCCACCTGAGGAACCCAGCCTCAGGGTTACGGAGAGACCCTTAACCGTCTATCACAACGATGACTATCACCCGCCTCACCAAGACCATCGCCCTCGTCCTGATCGCCCTCGTCGCCTTCAGCGGCGTGGCCGACGCCAAGCGCAAGAAGCGCAAGCCGGTCAAGAAGCGCCCGGCCGCGGCGGCCATCCAGGCACCGACGACGCGCAGCTGGGTGAGCAGCGCCATCGTGACCGTGCTCGGCACGGGGGCCTTCCCGGGCGTGACCGGTGATTCGATCGATCCCGACGGCGTGCTCGACGGCCCGGCGTTGACGGCGTTCGTGCTGGCAGCGCAGCCCAAGGCGGCCAAGAAGGTGCGGCAGATCCCCGCGGGGCAGCCCGTGACCCTCGGCGACGTCAACCGTGCCTTTGTCAGCGCCGCCGGCCTTGACGCCACTGCGGCCCGCGCCGAGCAGCTGATCACCCAGACCGGTTACGTGGCACGTCCCGGCGTCGGCTACGAGATCGTGGCCCGCCTGTTGCGTCTGCGCACCAATCTGGATCAGACCGAGGACGCCAAGGAGCACGCCTGGTACGAGCAGGCCTCCCGTGGCGATGCCATCTGGAGCGCCGCACAGGTGCTGAAGTGGGGCGGCTGGGAGAAGCAGGACGCGATCGACACGGTCGAGCTGCTGGCCCTGCTGCCGGCCACAAGCGGCCCGCAGCATGACGCGATTCAGCGCGGCTTCGACTTCATCGGCATGCCGTACATCTGGGGCGGCACCAGCGAGAAGCCGCAGATCCTGTTCGGCCGCAATACGGCCGGCGGCTTCGACTGCTCCGGGTTCGTCTGGCGCGTCATGGCCCTTGACCCGACCTCGCCGACGACGGTTGCCAAGGCGCTTGGCGGCCGCACCACCTTCGAGATGGCCGCCAAGACGCCCGCCGAGCAGCGCCTCACGGCCGAGCTCATCGGCCCGACCGACGTGCTCCTGTTCGGCACGGGCGGGGTCAACGCCGCCTCGTCGAGCGTGGGCCACACCGGCATGGCGATCTCCAGCCAGCTCTTCATCCAGTCCTCCGGCCAGGGCATCGCCCTCGCCCGCTGGGACAAGGGCTACTACAAGGATCGCCTCGCCTTCGGCAAGCGCGTGCTCTGAGGCGGCTGCGGGCGCCTAGGCGCCGTGGCACTTCTTGAACTTGCGGCCCGAGCCGCAGGGGCACGGATCGTTGCGACCGACCTTGGCGCCGCCGAACTGCGCGCCGAGGTCGGGCAGCGCGTCGACAGGCGTTGCCGGTGCGCCCGGCTCAATCGCCGCGCGCAGGCGCTCCAGCTCGCGGACATCCTCGTGCTCGAGCGTGAGCACGGTCTCCACGGGGTCCGGGTGCAGTACGCGGCGCAGTGGGTCGCCCGCCGCCAGTCCGAGCCCCTCCAGCAGCGCCACCGCCTGCTCGCCGTCGAGCTCTGAGGGCACCGCCGGCACGTCGAGGCGCGAGGGGGCAACCAGACGGAAGCGCTCCCACTCCAGCAGGGCGAGCGGGTCGAGCGGCGCAGTGAGCGCCGCGAATGCCTTGCGACGGCGCGCCTCCGAGCCGTCGAGGGCATCGAGGATGTCACCGAGCAGCCTCGGTAGCCACTGATTCCAGCCCGCGTCCACGGACGGAGCCTAGCGCCCTCGGGTACGCTTACCGCCGAGGAGGGGGTCGCATGGAACTCGATGGAGCACGGCTGGACGAGCTGTTCGACGGGGTGGCGGAGCTGCGCGGCACGCGCACGATCACGCCGCTCTCCGGCGGTCTCACGAACCACAACTTCCTGGTCGAGAGCGACGCCGGCGCGTACGTCGTGCGCATCTCGGACCCCGACACCGGACTGCTCGCGATCGATCGTGACAACGAGCACGTCAACTCCGCCGCCGCCGCCGTGGCGGGCGTGGGGCCGGCGGTGGTCGCGTACCGACCGGAGCACGCCATGCTCGTGATCGACTTCATCCCGGACACCGAGACGATGACGCGCGAGACCATGCAGCGTGGGGATCGGCTCGCCGCCGCGGCCGCCGCGATCCGCCAGCTGCACGCCGGACCGGCCTTCCGCGACCCCTTCGACATGTTCCGCATCCAGGCCGGCTACCGCGAGGTGTGCCGCGAGCGCGGTTTCGCGCTGCCCGATCGCTACGACGCGTTCGAGCCGCAGGTGCGCCGCCTCGAGCGGGCCATGCGCCTCCAGCCCGAACCGCTGGTGCCCTGCAACAACGACCTGCTGGCCGAGAACTTCCTCTGGGACGGCACGCGCTTCCGCCTGATCGACTGGGAGTACTCCGGCATGAACGAGGCGTCGTTCGAGCTCGGCAACGTGTGGAGCGAGTCGGATCTGTCACTGGCGCAGCTCGAGGAGCTCGTCGGCGCCTACTGGGGTGAGGCGACGCCCGCCCGCGTGGCCCGCGCCCGCATGTGGGGGCTGATGTCGAAGTACGGCTGGACGTTGTGGGGGGTCATCCAGCACAACCTGTCCGACATCGACTTCGACTTTTGGGCGTGGCTGATGGACAAGCACGATCGCGCCACGCTTGAGTTTGATGGTCCCGACTTTGATCGTCTGGTCGCCGACATCGAGAGCGATGTCGCCTAAGCCGCTCCTGCTCGTCCGCTACCGCCTTGCCGGCGGGCTGATGGACGAGGTGCTTGAGCGCTGCGACGTGCGCTTCCTCGATGGCCCGGTGCTGCCGCCGACCTCGGCAGAGGAGCTGGCGCGGACGTGGGGGATCTGGACGTTCGGCGAACGCATCGACGACGCGCTGCTCGATCGCATGCCCGCGCTGCGGTGCGTGGTCAACTTCGGTGTCGGCGTGGATGGCATCGACCGCGACGCGCTGGCACGCCGCGGCATCGCGTTTGCCTGGCCGATCGGCGCCAACGCCGAGGCCGTGGCTGATCACGCGATGGCGCTCATGCTCGCCGTCCAACATCGCATCGTCGAGAACGATCGGCTCGTGCGCGAGGGAGCGTGGGAGACCGACGGGTACCTACCGCTGGCGTCGCAGGATGCCTACGGCAAGCGCCTCGGCGTCATCGGGCTTGGAGCGATCGGCCGCGCCTTCGTGCGCCGCGCTCGTGCCTTCGACATGGAGATCCGGTACGCGACGCCACGGCCGCTGAGCAGTGCTGATGAGCACGCGCTGGGCATCGCGCTGATGGACCTTGATGAGCTGATGGGCTGGGCCGACGTGCTCAGCCTCCACTGCCCGCTGACCGACGAGACGCGCGGGTTGATCTCCCGGGCGCGGATCGACGCAATGCGCCCGGAGGCGGTGCTCGTCAACACGGCCCGCGGTGGCGTGGTGGACGAGCCGGCCCTGATCGCAGCGCTGGCCGACGGCCGCCTCGCCGGGGCCGGGCTCGACGTCTTCGCCGACGAGCCGCACGTCCCGGCGGCTCTGCGCGCGCTGCCCAACGTCGTGCTGACACCGCATATCGCCGACGCCACGCCCGGTGCGGAGGTCGCGCTGATTGCGCACTGTGCCCGGGTCGTGCTCGACACGCTCGCCGCGGGCTAGGCCTCGGGATCCAGCCTCGGCTTGGCCTCGAGGAGGCCGAGTCGGTTGGCCAACCAGCCGGCGGTCGTGGCCTGGAGCAGCAGGGTCGCGATCACCGCGAACGTGACCAGTGTCGCCACGAGCTCCGCTCCCGGAACCTTCTCTGCCACC
>CAJCBN010000163.1 GCA_903960645.1 uncultured Actinomycetes bacterium
CGTCGAGGCGATTGGCCCGGGCGTCACGAACGTCGAACCCGGCGACCACGTCATTCTGACGTGGCTTCCCTACTGTGGCACGTGCCGCCAATGCCTGCGTGGCCGCCCCAACATCTGTGAGGGGCAGGCGTGGTCGGACAGCGGTCTGATGATGGACGGCACTAGCCGCTTCACGGGAACCACGGGCTCGATCTACCATTGCACCGCATCGAGCTTCGCTGAGCGCACTGTTGTCGCTGCGCAGACCTGCATCCGTGTCGATCCGTCACTCGATCTCGTCGAGCTCTGTCTGTTCGGATGTGCCGTGATGACGGGAGTTGGAGCCGTGCGCAACAGCGCCAACGTGCAGCCGGGTGACAGCGTGGCAGTCATCGGCTGTGGTGGCGTGGGCCTCAATGTTGTTCAGGGCGCCCGCATCGCCGGCGCGGGGCGCATTATCGCGATCGATCGCGTACCCGAGAAGCTCGCCTTGGCGCAGGAGCTCGGGGCGACGGAGGTGATCAACTCGGGAGAGGTCGATCCCGCAGATGTACTGCCCGAGGGAGTGGACCATGTCTTCGAGGCGATTGGTCGTACCGACACCATCGAGACAGCGATTTCGCTGGTCGCACCGGGTGGCCAAGCGCTGCTGATCGGAATGGCGCCGGTCGGTGCGACAGTCCCGATCACGCCGCTCGACTTGACGCTCACGGACCGGTCGATTCGCGGTTCCTGGTACGGCGGCGTCGTGCCGGAACGCGATTTCTCAATCCTGATCGACCTCTACCGCTCGGGCGAGCTGCGCATGGATTCACTCGTGCGACGCATCTCGCTCGACGAGATCAACGACGCGTTTGATGCGATTCGGCGAGGCGAGGCGATTCGCTCGGTTATCGTCTATCCCTAGCCCTCAAGGCATGCAACGCTGGGGCTATCCCGTCAGACGATGTGGATGCGGGCAGATCTACCAGACGTCGCCGAGGGCGACGCGGATCTCCTCGCCGGAGACACCGCTCGCCGCACGGGAGCAGAGGAACGCGATCACGTCTCCGACCTCCTCGGGCTCGACGACACGGCCGGCGGCGTAGCCCGCGTTGCGGTCGGCCCAGACTTCGGCCACCGTCTGTCCCGTCTCCGCAGCGGTCGCGGCGGCGCTGCGCTCCGACATCTCGGTGCGCACCCAGCCGGGCAGGACCGCGTTGCACGTGAGGCCGTGCGGGGCACCATCCTGCGCGACGACGCGCATCATCCCGAGCAGGCCCGCCTTCGAGGTGCTGTAGGCAGTCATGCCCGGCGCGCCGAGCGTCGCAGCGGTCGAGGAGACCATCACGATGCGTCCGGCACCGTCACTGATCAGGTCGGACCACGCCTCGCGCAGCGTCAGAAACGGCGAGTCGAGGTTGATCGCCATCGTCTCGCGCCAGTCCGCCGGGGTCAGCTCGGCGACGGTCCCGTCGTTGGCCGAGCCCGTGGCAGCGTTCAGGACGAGGCCGCGGATCGGGCCGTGGCGGCGGGCGATCGCGACTGCCTCACGCACGCCTTCCTCGGTGGAGAGGTCGGCGACCTCCGTGCCCTCGCGGCCCGAGCGGGAGATGCCGACGACGGTCTCGCCCGCCGCGCGCAGACAGCGCGCGGCGGCGAGGCCGATGCCGGTCGAGGCGCCGGTGACCAGGAAGACGGACACGTCATGCCCTCCCGGTCGCCGACATGCGAACTAGTCGCCCTGCTCGACGAAGTACTTGCCGGACTCGCCGTCGGCGAACCAGCGCGTCGTGACCGTCTTCTTGCGGGTGTAGAAGTCGACGCCGTCGGTGCCATGCGCGTGCAGGTCGCCGAGGAAGGAGTCCTTCCAGCCCGAGAACGGGAAGAACGCGACCGGGGCGGCGACGCCCACGTTGACGCCGATCATGCCGACCTCAACCTCGTGGCGGTAGCGGCGGACGGCCGCGCCCGACTCGGTGAAGATCGACGTGCCGTTGCCGTAGCGCGAGCCGTTGACGAAGGCGATGGCGTCGGCCAGCGTGTCGACCTCGACGATGCTGAGGACCGGACCGAAGACCTCCTCGCGGGCGATCTCCATGTCGGCGGTGACGCCCTGGACGATCGTCGGGCCGACGTACGCGCCCTCCTCCGAGAGGCCCGTCGAACGACCGTCGACGGCCAGCGTGGCGCCGGCGGCGAGGGCGTTGTCGATCATGCCGCGGATGCGATCGCGGGCCTCGCACGAGACGACGGGACCGACGCTGGTGCCGGACTCCATGCCGTCACCGACGGTGAGGGCCTCGGTGCGGGGCAGGAGCTCCTTGGCGAGATCCTTCCACGAGCCGCCGACGGCGACGATGATCGAGCCGGCCATGCAGCGCTGGCCGGCCGCGCCGAACGCGGAGCCGATGATGTTGTCGGCCGTCTTGTCCATGATCGCGTCGGGCATGACGAGCATCGAGTTCTTCGCACCGCCGAGCGCCTGGACGCGCTTCTTCTTGGCGGCCGCGCGCTCGTAGATGTACGCGGCGGTCGAGGCCGAGCCGACGAACGAGACGGCGTCGATGCCCGGATGGTCAAGGATGCCGTTGACGACGTCGCGCGAGCCGTTGACAAGGTTGACCACGCCGTCGGGCAGCCCGAGCTCGTGGATGATCTCGAAGACGATCTGCTGCGTCATCGGGACCTGCTCCGACGGCTTCAGGATGAACGTGTTGCCGCAGGCGATCGCGAAGGGCAGGAACCACATCGGGACCATCGCCGGGAAGTTGAACGGCGTGATCGCGGCGCAGACGCCGACAGGCTGACGGATCGTCTCGGTGTCGATCTTCGTGGCGACGCCCTCGAGGATGCGTCCCTGCATCGTCGTCGGGATCGCGGTGGCGCACTCGACCATCTCGATCATGCGCGAGACCTCGGCCTGCGCGTCGGGATACGTCTTGCCCATCTCGCGGGTCGCCGTCGCGGCGATCTCGTCGGCGCGCTTGACGAGCTGCTCGCGGAAGCCGAACAGCCAGCGGGCGCGCTCGATGGTGCTGCGAGCCTTCCACGCGGGGAAGGCGGCGCGCGCGGCCTGCACGGCGGCATCGACATCGTTGGCGCCCGACAGCGGGACCTGGGCGAGGACCTCGCCGGTGGCGGGGTTGGTGATGTCCATCAGCTCGGAGCTGGTGGACGGCACCCAGCCGCCGTTGATGTAGTTCGGCAGGATCTTCGTTGCGGTCGCGCTCATGACTCAGTGCACCTCAAGGGGACGTTGGTGGTGTGGGGATGCTAGCCGCGCCGCCTACGCGGCGGCGCGTTCCATCAGCTGGCGCTTGACGCGCGCCAAGATGGCTCCCACGCTGCGCATGCGCAGGGGGGAGACGACTTCGGCCAGGCCGAGGCCGCTGGCGAAGTCGGACGGGGTACCGAGCACCTCGTCGACGGTGCAGCCGTCGAGGCCCGCGAAGATGATCCCGGCGAATCCCTTCGACGTCGGGGCCTCATCGGGCGCGGCGAAGAAGAGGCGGACGACATCGCCCTCCTCGACCTCGGCGTGCA
>CAJCBN010000164.1 GCA_903960645.1 uncultured Actinomycetes bacterium
CTCGGCGAAGATCCCGGCGATCTCTCGACGCTCGAGAATCCGAGCGCGCTCGAGTCGCTGCGTGCTGTGGGCTAGCTCACCTTCACAGGTGAGCGTTCGGTTTTCAGCCCTGTTCAGATCGCGGAACTGGTACTACACTCGTTGCAAAACCGGCGTCCCCAAGCCCGGAAAAAACGAGAGGTTTCCCATGCGTGCCGTCCGCAGTCTCAGCATTCTCGTCACCATGTTCACCATCGGCGCGATGGCCTTTAGTGGCGTCGCGATGGCAGCCGCCGTTTCGTCCACCACGGGCCGCACAGCACAGATGGCCAATGGGCTCGATCTGGCAACCTCGAGCATGGGTGGATGGAGCAGCGCGACCTCCATCGGCGGCTTCGCCGGACGCCCGTACATCAAGGGCCTCGCCGTCTCAACGAGTGGTGGCCCCTTCGTCCCCCTCGTAGAGCCGAACTCCGCAGCGGGTGTGACGAACTGGTCGCCCGACGGCAAAGACACCGGAACGGGCATCAGCGACGTCTATGCCTTCGTCTCTCCGACCAACAGCTGTAACAGCTCGCAATCCCCGTCCCCCGGTGTCTGCTACGACCCTCCCAACCGAGTCACCGTCTATCTCGCCCACTGGGACAGTACGAACAACCGGTGGACCGAGGACTTCACGACCTCAAACTCCTCGAATCCCGCCCTTTCGGCATCGTCGGTAGTTGAGATCACGATCGGCTTCAAGGCGGTGTACTCCTCGCTGCGCTGGAGCTGGGTCAACGGTGTGCCAACGTACTGGCGCAACACCGTTACGCCCGGCTCCACCGGTGATGTGACCGTGCGCTTCTCGCCGCGCACGATGCCCGTGATGAACAGCGGCGGCTGCTCGCAGATCCCGGTGTCCACCTGCAACATCACCCAGGCCGACAGCGAGCGGCTGCAGCCGCAGATCATCCTCTCGATGGACAACACGCTGGACGTCGGTCTCAGCGGTGTCCTTTTCGGATCGGCCGGCGCCTTCATCGGATCGCTTGAGTCCTCGCCGATCGTCGCCGGCCAGGCTCCGACGCTCACCTACGGCGTTGCTGCTCCTCATCTCGTGGCCGCGTCGGACGGTGGTGGCGACCGAAGTGGCACGTTCTATGCGCTCGTGCCGTCGAACATCCTGACGCTGTTCGGTACCTCTGTCGACGCATTCGACCAGAGCATCCTGAGCGTTGATCGCACGGGTGATG
Source organism: uncultured Actinomycetes bacterium (assembly GCA_903960645.1). GTDB lineage: Bacteria > Actinomycetota > Thermoleophilia > Gaiellales > F1-60-MAGs149 > F1-60-MAGs149. The sequence continues at coordinate 1,215 of CAJCBN010000164.1, forward strand.
CCGGCACCTTCTCACTTGGCTGGGCCCCGTGGAATGCAACCGACAACGGTACCGCGGGACAATTCTTGACGATCTCCAACATCTCGTTCTCCGCGCCGAAGTTCCAGGTGACGCGTCGCGGCGGAAGCAGTAGCAACACCGGCAACTCCTCCAATACCGGCCAGGGCAGTGGTTCGTCCAACACCGGTAAGGGCACTGGCAGCGGGAGCGCCACGTCGATCAAGGTCGGCCAGAAGGCAACGTTCGCGCAGATGCTCGCAGTCGCGAATACAAAGACCCCGGCGGGTGCCAAGCTCTCGGCGAAGGTGTCGACGCCGAAGATCTGCAAGGTCGTCGGCAAGGCCATCAAGGGTCTCGCCGTCGGCACGTGCAAGGGCACCTTGACGATCAAGCCGAAGAAGGGCAAAGCGACCAAGAAGGCGTTCACCTTCAAGGTGACGAAGGCCGGCAAGCGCCTGGCGGCCTCCCTGCACCGCTAGACGACCGCAGCGTGAGGCAGAGTGAGGGCATGCGTCGCATCGCCCTCCTCTGCCTCACCGCGTTCCTCGTCGCCGTGCCCGCTGCGGCGGCGCAGGAATTCAGCGCGCCGATCTCCCCCATCTCCAAGGAGCTGCGGAAATCGATGACGGGCGTGTCGTGGCACAAGGGCTGCCCGGTGGGCTTCAACAACCTGCGTCTGATCACGCCGACGCACCGCACTCCTGATGGCGGCGTGGCGACCGGTCAGCTGGTCGTGCACCGGGACGTCGCACCGCTGATGGCGCGGGTGTTCAAGCGCCTCTGGAACGCGAACTACCCGATCGCGCGCATGGAGCTGGTCGATGCCTACGGCGGCGACGACTGGGAGTCGATCGAGGCCAACAACACGTCAGCGTTCAACTGCCGCGCGGCAACAGGCTCGAATCGGTGGTCGAATCACGCCTACGGCCGCGCGATCGACATCAACCCGATCGAGAACCCGTGGATCGAGGGCGGCAAGGTGTTCCACGAGGCGTCGTGGAAGTACGTCGATCGCACGAAGCGCCGGAGCCCGCTGATGATCCTGCCGGGCGACAAGGTCGTAAAGGCCTTCGCCGTCGAGGGCTGGGGCTGGGGCGGCTCGTGGACGGGCAATACGCTCGACCTGCAGCACTTCTCGCCGACCGGTCGCTGAGCGACGGTTCTGGACCCGGGTCCATTTCTGCACCAAACGCGCAATTGTGGACCCGGGTCCAGAAACGCACGAAATTGACGGATTTGGACCCGGGTCCAAAACTGCAGACACGTCGCGATCCCAATTCACATTGACCTGAGAGCGTGTCCGGGTACGCTCTCAGCAGCACGAGAGGAGCTTGCGATGAAGCGCACGGGATTCGTCTGGGATGAGAAGTACGTCTGGTTCGACAGCCGTACCTACTCCGACTGGCTGCCGCCGGAGGCGTTCTTCCAGCCGATGCCGTCGCCGGAGACGGCGGAGGGCAAGCGGCGCTTCAAGAACCTGCTCGACGCGACGGGGATCACGCCGCAGCTGACGGTGATCCCGAGCCGCCTGGCCGAGGTGCGCGAGATCGAGCGCGTCCACGACCGGGACTACATCAACCGCATCAAGGCGCTCAGCGACGACCGCGGCGGCGACGCCGGCGAGGAGACGCCGTTCGGCAAGGGCGGCTACGACATCGCGCTGCTCGCTGCTGGTGGTGCCATGAACGCCGCGCACGCCGTGGCGACGGGCGAGGTCGACAACGCCTACGCCCTCGTGCGCCCGCCCGGCCACCATGCGGAGAAGGACCTCGGCCGCGGCTACTGCATCTTCGCCAACACGGCGCTCGCCGCCCTGCACGCGCAGCGCGAGCACGGCCTCGAGCGCATCGCGATCGTCGACTGGGACGTGCACCACGGCAACGGCACGGAGCACGCGTTCTACGACAACCCGACGGTGCTGACGATCTCGCTGCACCAGGACCGCTGCTATCCCCCGGAGAGCGGCGGCGCCGAGGACAACGGCACGGGTGCCGGCACGGGCACGAATATCAACATCCCCCTGCCCCCCGGCGGCGGAATTGGCTCGTACGGCCTCGCCTTCAGCGACGTCGTCATCCCCGCGATCGACCGCTTCCAGCCGCACATGATCATCGTGGCGAGCGGGCTCGACGCGAACCGCTACGACATCAACGCGCGCATGAATCTCTGCTCCAAGGACTACGCGAACCTGACGCGCCAGCTGATGGACGCGGCCGACCGCCACTGCGGCGGCAAGCTGCTGATGATCCATGAGGGCGGCTACTCGGACCAGTACACCCCGTACTGCGGCCTGCGCATCGTGGAGACATTGAGCGGCCTCACGAGCGGCGTTGACGACAGCGCGGTGGGCGGCGGTCCCTGGACCGACCTGCACGATCACGAGCGCGCGATGATCGCGAAGTCGGCGGCGCTGGTGGCGAAGGTGCCCACGCCGTGACGTTCAGCGAGCGGCACATCCGGGATCGCAGCCTCTGGCTGGACACCCTGCCGGGCCCGCTCGCGCCCCGTCCCGCGCTACAGGGCGACACCGACTGCGACATCGCCATCGTCGGAGCCGGCATGACCGGCCTGTGGACCGCCTACTGCCTGCTCGACGCCGACCCCTCGCTGCGCGTGCGCGTGATCGAGCGCCAGGTCGCGGGCTTCGGCGCCTCGGGTCGAAACGGCGGCTGGATTTCGGCGGGCATCGCCGGCGTGCACAGCGAGTGGGCCAAGACGAGCGGCGACGACGCCGTGCGCCGCGCCGAGCGTGCCACGTGGGAGTCGATCGACTGGATCGGCGAGCGCCTCGCCGCCGAGGGGATCGACTGCGGCTTCGCCAAGGGCGGCATCCTCAGCGTCGCGCGCAACGAGGCGCAGGAGGAGCGCATCCGCGCCCACGTCGAGCACGATCGCCAGTGGGGCTGGGGCGAGACGGACGTCATGGCCCTCAGTCGCGAGCAGGTGCTCGAGCGCGTCCACATCCCCGACGCGCGGCTCGGGTCGTTCACCCCGCACGGCGCGCGCGTCAACCCGGCGCGGCTCGCGCGCGGGCTCGCCGAGGCCGTCGAGCGCAAGGGCGGCGTGATCTACGAGCAGACCGCCGTGCAGTTCATCGAGCCCGGCCGTGTCGTCACCGAGCACGGCACGGTGCGTGCGGAGCACGTGATCCGCGCGACCGAGGCCTTCACGGTGCAGTTCCCCAACCAGTCGCGCACCTACCTCCCGCTCTACTCGCTGATGATCGCCACAGAACCGCTGCCGCAGACGGTCTGGGACGAGCTCGGCTGGAACGGACTCGAGACGATCTCCGACGCGCACCACCTCTTCTTCTACGCACAGCGCACGACCGACAACCGCATCGCGATCGGCGGCCGCGGCGCGCCGTACAGCCTGGGCTCGCCGATCGACGAGCACTTCGAGCAGAACGCGAAGGTGAAGGAGCGGCTGATCAGCACGCTGTTTGCGGCGTTCCCCGCGGCCCGCGGCGCGCAGATCACGCACCACTGGGGCGGCGCGCTCGGCGTGCCGCGCGACTGGTCGATGAGCGTGTCGTACGACCCGGCGACCGGCCTCGGCTTCGCCGGCGGCTACTCCGGCCACGGCGTCGCGGCGACGAGCCTGTCGGGCCGCACGCTGACCGACCTGATCCTGCGCCGCGACTCTGACCTCACATCGATGCCGTGGGTCAATCACCCCGTGCGCAACTGGGAACCCGAGCCGCTGCGCTGGATCGCGAGCCGGGCGATCGTCGGGATCATGGGCACGTCCGACAAGGTCGAGGATGCTGGCGCCAAAGAGACGGCCAAGCGGATGGCGATCATCCGCCCGTTCCTCGGGCACTGAGGCAGGGCCGCACGGGGCCCAGCCCTGAACGGAGAACCCTGCCGACGGCTAGGGGCGTAGGCGCCAGACGGGCTGGCCGTCGATGATCAGCTCGTCGTAGCGCGCGTCGAGGACCGCCTGGATCTGCCCGTCGAGGTCGAGCGCCTCGACCGGCTGATACCCGACGGCGACCTTCGGTGGTGTGTCACCAGTAAACGCATCGACGACGCCCTGGCGGCCGCCGGGGATGCGCTCGATGTTGCGGTACCAGAGGTAGCGCGTGGCGGGAATGCGATCCGCGTACCAGTAGACGGCGGCGTTGGCCCAGAGAACCTGGATGCGATCGTCGCGGCCGGTGAGGCGCGCGATCTCGTTGCCGACGCCGATCGCGGAGATCACGCGGGGGTCATTCGTCGAGCGCTCGCTGGCGAGCTCGGGCGTCGAGGCAAAGTAGACCGGAAGGGAGGCCGCGAACGAGACCCCGACGGCGACACCGACGATGATCAGGCCACGCCGAGCCGTGGAGTTCTCCCACAGCCAGACGCCGCCGATACCGCCGAACAGCGCGAACACGGGCAGGAGTTGCACCCAGTAGTGCGGGTGGTAAAGCCCGCCGGCCAGGAAGCCGAGCGAGCACGCGCCGAGCCACACGAGCGGGACCAGGAGGCACCGCTCGCGGCGCATGGCGAGCAGCCCGACAACGGCGAGCAAGAGGACGAGGCCGACGTCGACGAGCATCCACGGCACCGAGTTGACGAGCAGGTTGGCGCGGAACCCGATGTCGCCGGAGATGAGCGACTCCGTCTGCGCCCGATAGCCGTAGATCGCGAACCACCAGCCGCCAATCCCCGGGCTCGACAGCGCGGCGGCCAGCAGGGCCAGCGCCCAGGGGATGGCGATGCCGACGCCGACCAGGCCAAGCCGGGCGAGACCCAGCCCCCACGCGCGCTCGCGGTAGGCGACGACAAGTACGAGCACCCCCGCGACGATGACGCCGTCGAAGGCCGATTGCTTGACGAGCGGGGCGAGGCCCGCCACGACACCGGCCACGAGCAGGAGCCAGGCGCGTGGCCACTCACTCCAGCGGAACGCGATCGCGATTGCCACGGCCGCGACGGCCCCGCCGAGCAGCTCGCCGTTGGCGGTGAAGCCCTCGATGTGCGGAGCCGGGCCGATGACGGCCATCAGCCAGGCCGCGATGATGGCGGCGCGCGGCCCTCCGATCGTCCAGGTGATCACGGCGAGCGCGATCACCAGCGCGACGCCGGCCAGCAGGGCGAGCATGCGGATCGACCACTCGTCTCCGAACCAGAGGGCAATGCGATACAGCCCCACGAGGCCCTGTGGCCGATCGACCCAGGCGACGTCACCGTAGAGCGCGAAGCCGCGCGCCCACGTGCGGGCGACGGCGCCGTAGCCCGCCTCGTCAACGCTCAGCGGAACGTTCAGGAAGCGCAGGCGCAGGATGATGTCGGCGGCGATGGCTCCACCGATCCAGAGCCAGGCGCGACGGATGGTCACGGCCTAGGCGCCGGTCGAGGCGCCGACGAGCGCGAAAAACTCGGCGCGGGTACGCGGGTCGTGGCGCAGCAGGCCGCGAACCGACGACGTCGTTGTGCGGGAGCCGGGCGCACGCACGCCGCGCACCGTCATGCAGAGATGCTCGGCCTCGAGCACGATGCCGACGCCGCGCGGCTGCAGCGTCTCCTCGAGCCAGTTGGCGACCTGCGCCGTCATGCGCTCCTGCACCTGCAGATCGCGCGAGTACATGTCGACGACGCGCGCGAGCTTCGAGAGCCCGACGATGCGCGGTCCCGGGATGTACCCGACGTGCGCGACGCCGGTGAACGGCAGCAGGTGATGCTCGCAGAGGGCGTGGAACGGGATGTCGCGGACGACGACGAGCTCGTCGTACTCGCCGTCGTTCGGGAACGTCGTCGATTCGAACGGCTTGACGGTCAGGAGCTCCTCGTACATTCGCGCGACGCGGCTGGGCGTGTCGCGCAGCGACTCGTCGTTGAGGTCGTAGCCGAGGCCGGCCAGCAGATCGGCGGCGGCCTGCTGGATCTTGGGCAGATCGATCGGCCCGCGGGCGCGGATGGGGTTCGGCGTGCTCACGCGCGGAGTGTAGCCGCCGTCTGAGGGCTGGCGGGCACCGCCGGGCTCAGTCGTCGAACGCGGTGCGCCGATCCTGCTTGCGTTTGGCCTGCCGGTGCTTCTCGTCGAGCCGTCGCTCCTGGCTGCCCCGCGTCGGCCGTGTGGGCACCCGGTGCGGCTCGCGACGCAGCGCGCCGTCGACGAGCTTGACCATCCGCTCCTCAGCCGCCACCCGGTTCTGATACTGCGAGCGCTGCTCCCCCGCCCGCACGACGAGCTCGTCGTCGACGATGCGCTGGTGGAGGAGCGCGCGGATGCGGTCGAGCTCGGCTGGCGTCAGCCCCATGATCGCGAGCGGCAGCCGCAGCTCGACGCGCGTCTGCGAGCGGTTGCGATGCTGGCCGCCCGGGCCGGAGCCCGTCGTCGCGTGCATCGTGGCCCGTTCGACCGGGAGGTACCTGCCGTCGGCGAGGCGCATGCCCACAGTGTGATGGCTCGGTCAGCCGTGTCGCTGCGGAAGACCCCGCGCAGCGCGTGGCAAGCCCGCGCGGGGCTGCGTCCCGACGGCGATTCTCAGCGGACGGGCCAGCGCCCTCACGCACAGCGGCACACCGAGGCGCCGCTCAGCAGGTGCGGATGTCGACCAGGTGCCGCAGGGTCGCCATGTCCCCAAAATCCCTTGTATAGAGGGGCAGGTCATGGGCCATGGCGGTGGCGGCGATCAGCAGGTCGAATGCGCGGGGACGCGGGCTGCGTCCATCCACGTGGAGCGCGGTGGCCACTGCGACGTAGGCCTCGGCAACCGCTCCGTCGACGGGCAGCTCCTCAAACACGGTGCGCACCCGTTGAAGGTGGATGGTGCGCTTCACCCGCTCCATGTCGTCGGGCGCCTTGACGATGCCAAAGCCGAGCTCTCCGATCGTAATCGTGGAGATTGCAACGTCGGCGGCGTCCGGCCAGGCGATGCCGGACGGGTCGATCACCACGGACGTGTCGAGGAGCACCTTCACGGGAGGCGCTCATACGGATCGTGCAGGTCGTGGTCGATTCCCTCAGACACATCGCGTCGGAAACTCTCGAGATCGGGAGCCATCGGCGTATCGAACAGGCGCATGAACTCCGCGGCCGGCACGAACCGCCGACGCCCGACGATGCCCGAGAGTCGAGCCACCGGTCGCCCATCGACCGTGATCTCGAAGTCCTCGCCCGCCTCGGCGCGGCGCAGGACGTCGGACACGTTGTTGCGAAGCTCGCGCTGGGGAATCACGTTCACCCGCCCAACGTAGCAGATCTGCTACACCCTGCTCGGGCGGGCACCGTGACGCGCCGGACGGCGCCGCCCGTGCACCACCCGGCACTTCCTGCCACAATCGCCTCAGCGCAACGAGAGGACGGTCATGAGCAGCGACATTGAGTCGAAGTTTCACTTCTCCCGCGAGCTGGTGAGCGGCGAGATCTACCGCAAGTACGAGAAGGCGATGCGGAAGCACTGGACCGTCGAGGACCTCGACTTCACGCAGGACGCACTCGACTGGGAGCGCGTCACGCCGGAGCAGCAGAAGGGCCTGCTTGGCGTCACGATCCGCTTTCTCGCGGGCGAGCAGGCCGTCACGGACGAGCTTGTCCCGATGCTGGCCGCCTCGCACGCGCTGCGTCGTTTCGACTGGACGATGTTCCTCGCCACGTTCTTGCTGGAGGAGGCGAAGCACGCCGAGTTCTTCATGCGCTGGCACGAGGCCGTCGTCGGCATTGTCGATCCGGGCGAGGTCGCGCCGCACTTCCTGATGCGCGGCAAGACCGTCGATCCGACCGGCCGCTTCGAGGTGCGCGACGTCATGCACGAGGCGCTGCCGAACTATGGCCGCATCCTGCACGAGGCCGCACTCGGTGGGACGGAGAAGGAGATCGAGCGCGCCTTCGTGCAGTTCTCGGCCGCCTACAACGGGTTCGTCGAGGGCGTCCTCACGATGCCGTCGTACGAGATCGTGATCGACACGACGACGCAGTGGGACGCCTTCCCGACGTTGAAGCAGGGCTTCAAGCTGATCCTGATGGACGAGGGCCGCCACATCACCTTCGGCACGACGGCGTGTCGGATGCTGATCGAGAAGGACCCCGCGTACGAGGAGGCCGTCCACGAGGTGTTCGACGCGTACCGCGGCAACATCGTCGGCCTCGTCGAGTATCAGAAGGCCGTGCCCGGACTCGACGTCAACAAGTACCAGACGATGAAGGTGCGGCACTATCGCAACCGTTGTCGCGAAATGGGCGTGACGCCCGACGACACCCTGATCGAGCAGATCCTCGATCCCAGCATCGACTTCGTCGTCGGCGTCGAGGCCGGCTGATGCGCCGGCAATGGACCTGCGTGGAGGCGGGCTGCGACGAGACGATCATCGCGCCCGACACCGACACGATCATCGAACTCGTGCAGGCGCACATCGCCGATGTGCACAACAGCTTCGAGCTCGAAGACATGATCGAAGCGGTCCTCGTGGACGTGCCCGACGCAGACTAGGCTCGGAGGGCCACGCCGACGCGGTTGCGCGTCGTCCTCTGCATTGCCTCAGCCCTGCACCGTTGCTCGCATGGTCGCTCCGCCGGTGGGTCCCGCCACGAGCTCCCAGCGCTGCGCGGTCGTGTCGTCAAAGAGCGCGCTGCCAAGCCCAGGGGGCCCAGCCCCAGGCCCGCTGCCATCATCGGTCACGAGCAGTTCAAGGGTCCCGTCACACGACGCGATGCGGATGGTCACCCGAGAGGCCGCGCCGTGCACGACCGCGTTGGTGAGCGCCTCGCTCAGCAGCGTCGCGATCGTCGGCACGACGGCGAGCGGGACCTCCGTGTCGTCGATCTCCCACGTCAGGGCGAGGATGCCCGCCCAGCGGCGGTCGGCATTGGCGATCAGGTCGATAACGGATTGGCCGGCCACAGTCCGGTGCGGGTCGTACTGCAGCTCGAGCGCCGCGATCGCGGCCGCCGTGGCCGCCTGCATGGCCGCGCTGTCACGCGAGCCCACGGCCTGCTGCAGCGCCAGGCCGGCGCTGATCAGGTCGGTCTGGACGGTGCCGTGCAGGTGGGCCGCAACATCACGACGGAGACGATCGTTGGCCGCGTAGAGCGCCATCTGCTCGATCTCCTTCGCCTCAACGCGTTTGGCCAGATCGAGCACGACCTCGTCGCCGGCCTCGCGGAGGGCAGAGACCGCACTGGCGAAGATGACCGTGCCCGGTAGGAGCAGGACGAGCAGTGCCACGCGCTCGGGCAGCGCTCCCAACGCGACGGCCACCGCCACGATGGGTAGTACCGTGACGAGGATTGTCGCCACGACGATCGGCAGGGCGAGCGACCGGCTGCGCCGTACGCAGACCCGTCCGATGCGGAAGCAGAGGTTGATCGAGACGATGCCGGTCAGCAGCACGACGGCGCTGCGCGCCGGGCCGAGCAGCGGCACCGAGCCCAGCGCCACGAACGCCACGAAGACCACCGTCGGTACGAGGATCGGCAGGGGCTTCCGGCGGATCTCACTCGCTGCGAGGTGGCCCCAGCGCACCTTCGGATACGCGGCCCCCGTCGGCTGCCACAGCTCGTGGCTGAGCGGGCGCATGCCAGTACGCGCGGTCGCCAACAGGCTCGCCGCGACGGCGGTCGGATCCGGCTCGTCCTCCGCGATCAGCTGCGCGCTTACAGCGCGTGCTTCCTGCAGGCGAAGCTCAATCGCCGCGAGCGTCTCGTCGAGCGTCGCATCGAGCGCGCCGGCGGCGCGAAGCCGCTCCTCACTGAGGCGCACGTCAAGCGCGATCAGGCGCGCGCGCTCCGTCGTGTAGGCGTCACGTGCGGCAAGGAGGTAGACGAGCGTGGGATACGCGAGCGCGGTCGTGGTCACGATCGAGATGCTCCCCAGCAGCAGACCGGTCCCGTTGGTGAACAGCAACGAGCCCGTCAGCGATGTCACCCAGACGATGACCACGACGCGGACGGCGCCGATGCAAGCCCCAAGGGCGACGACGGCGCCCACTGGCATGGGCGTCTGCGCCCGGCGGCGGAAGACGGTCAGACCGCTGATCAGCATCAAGGCGCCGCAGAGGGCGCACTGCGCCACCAAGACGAGCAACGTAGTTCCCGGCGACCAGTCGAGACTCCGCAGGGAGGGGATCACGGCACCCACCGCCAGCACATCCATCACGAGCCAGACGCGGAGCGAGACCGACCAGCGGCCGCCGATCAGCTCGCGCGCGCTAGGGCGCGAGGGGGTCATGACCGTCAGCGCCCGCGAGGGCGTAGTAGGCGCGCGTGATCTGCACGCGCGTATTGAGCGAGCGGTCGGCGGTGACGCCGAGCTGGTTGGCGAGGCGGTTGAGGGTTCGCTCGACGGCGCTCTCCGTGACGTTGCGCGTGCGGGCGATCTCCGCGTTCGTCATGCCCTGGGCGACGAGGCGCATCGTGTCGAGCTGGTTGTTCGTCAGCGTCGTCGCCGCCTCCGGTAGCCCCCCTGGGGCAGGCACGGTCGCCCGCTGGATCGCGCGCTCGACGCGCCGGCACAGCTCGGGCATGTCGCTCACCTCGTGCTTGAGGACGTACTCACTGCCGGGAGGCAGCTGGGAGAGCTTGCTGCCGACGAGACGCGGCTCGCTGTACGAGGTGAGCACGACGACGCCGAGGCCCGGCTGCCGACGCCGCAGCGTCAGCGCGATGACCATGCCGTTGGGCCCCTCACCGAGGTCCAGGTCGGTCACGACGGCATCGAACGTCTCCGTCGCCGCCGCCGTCATCGCCTGCTCCGACCCAGAGCAGGCGGCGACCACGGTCACGCCGTGCTGCTCGAAGGCGCTGTGCAGGGCGCTCAGGAGCAGCGAGTCGTTCTCAACCAGCAGGATGCGCGTCACAGGCAAGATTCTAGGCTGGGCACCGATTCGCCGAGGTGGGGTAAACACGGCAGTTTCGTCGTAGCGTCGGTGGGCGCACTACCGTCTCAGAATGGCTGTTCTTCGTTGTTGCTCGACCACCCGTGGTCACGCCCCCCGCACGGCGCTCAGCAGCGCGTTCGCCATGCTCGCGTTCTGCCTCGTCGCGCTGCTCGCCGCCCCCGCGCCGTCCCAGGCGGCGGTGGGAGAGGATTGGACGCTCCGCACCACGCCGTCCGAGACCTCCTGGTTCGGGGTCACCTACGGCAACGGCACGTTCGTCGCGGTGCGGGGGATCACCGGGAGCAACGACTATCAGGCGATGACCAGCCCGGACGGCATCGGCTGGACCCGCCAAGCAACGCCTGTCGCCGGCAACTGGCGCTCGGTCGCGTACGGCAACGGGCTCTTTGTCGCAGTCTCCTACTCAAACGGCTACGGCGCCCCTCCCCAACAGATCATGACAAGCCCGGACGGCGTCACGTGGACGCCGCGGACAACTCCCGCCGCGAATGAATGGCAGTCGGTCACCTACGGCAACGGCCTCTTCGTCGCCGTCGCCGCCTCCGGCACCGGCAACCGCGTCATGACCAGCCCCGACGGAATCACGTGGACCAGCCGCACCTCCGCCGCCGACAACACCTGGCAATCGGTCACCTACGGCAACGGCCTCTTCGTCGCCGTCGCCGCCTACCCCGCCACCAGCAACCGCGTCATGACCAG
>CAJCBN010000165.1 GCA_903960645.1 uncultured Actinomycetes bacterium
GCGAGCCCGATCAGCCAGGTGCTGATCGAGGAGTCGGTCAAGGGCTGGGGCGAGTTCGAGCTGGAGGTGATCCGCGACAAGAACGACAACGTCGTGATCGTCTGCTCGATCGAGAACCTCGACGCGATGGGCGTGCACACGGGCGACTCCGTCTGCGTGGCGCCGGCCATGACCCTCAGCGACCGCGAGTTCCAGGCGCTGCGCGACGCGGCGGCGATGGTGATCCGCGCGGTCGGCGTGGAGACGGGCGGCTCGAACGTGCAGTTCGCGCTCAACCGCCACACCGGCGAGATCGTGGTGATCGAGATGAACCCCCGCGTCAGCCGCTCGAGCGCGCTGGCGTCGAAGGCGACGGGCTATCCGATCGCGAAGGTCGCGACGAAGCTCGCGATCGGCTACACGCTCGACGAGATCCCGAACGACCTCACGCAGACGACGCCGGCGAGCTTCGAGCCGACGCTCGACTACGTCGTGACGAAACTGCCGCGCTTCGCGTTCGAGAAGTTCGCGGGCTCCGACGACACGCTGACGACGCAGATGAAGTCGGTCGGCGAGGCGATGGCGATCGGCCGCACGTTCGCAGAGAGCTTCGGCAAGGCGCTGCGCAGCCGCGAGCTCGACGCCACGCCGCGCACCGAGGGCAGCCTCGAGGTCGCCAAGTGGGACCGCTACGACCTGATCTTCAGCCGCCTGCGCGCGGGCGAAGATCCGCTGGCACTGAGCGCGGAGAGCGAGATCCACCCGTGGTTCCTCGAGGAGTTCGCGCGCATCATCGCGGCGGAGGAGGTCGTGTCGGGCCTCGGCCTCGACGGCCTCGACGCCACCACGATGCGCCGTGCGAAGCAGATGGGCCTCGGCGACGCCCAGCTCGCCGACCTCGTCGGCACCGACGAGAAGACGCTGCGCGATCAGCGCCGCGGCCTCGGTGTGATCCCGAGCTACAAGAGCGTCGACTCGTGCGCGGCGGAGGTCGAGGCGCGCAGCACGTACCGCTACTCCTGCTACGACGCGGTGGACGAGTCGGTCGAGGACGATCGTCCGAGCGTGGTCATCCTCGGCTCGGGTCCGAACCGGATCGGGCAGGGCCTCGAGTTCGACTACTGCTGCGTGCATGCGGCGATGACGCTGCGCCGCCTCGGCTACGCGGCCGTGATGATCAACTGCAATCCGGAGACCGTCAGCACCGACTACGACACGTCGGACCGGCTCTACTTCGAGCCGCTGACGATCGAGGACGTGCTCGAGGTGATCGCCCGCGAGAACCCCGTCGGCGTGGTCGTGCAGTTCGGCGGGCAGACACCACTGCGCCTGGCCGAGCGCCTCTTGCAGGAGGGTGTGCCGATCCTCGGCACCCCGTTCGAGAGCATCGACCTGGCCGAGGACCGGCTGCGCTTCGGCGAGCTGCTGGACCGCACCGGGCTGAAGGCGCCGGACTGGGCGATCGCCGACGGCATGGAGCAGGCAGTCGAGATCGCCAACCGCATCGGTTACCCCGTGCTCGTGCGCCCGTCGTACGTGCTCGGTGGCCGGGCGATGCGCATCTGCTACGACGAGGCCACTCTGCGCGACGGCCACGTCGGCCCGTCGACACTCGTAGACCGCTTCGTGGAGGACGCGATCGAGATCGACGTCGACGCCGTCTCCGACGGGCAGGACGTCCTGATCGGCGCTGTCATGCAGCACGTCGAGGAGGCCGGCATCCATTCGGGCGACTCGGCCTGCGTGATCCCGCCGCTCTCGATCGGCGCCGCCGTCGAGGCCGAAGTCCGCCGTCAGACGGTCGAGCTCGCGCGCGCCCTCGGCGTGGTCGGCCTCGTCAACGTCCAGTACGCCATCCGCGACGGCGAGGTCTTCGTGCTCGAGGCCAATCCGCGCGCCAGCCGCACGGTGCCGTTCGTCGCGAAGGCGACGGGCATCCCGCTCGTCGATGCCGCGGTCCGCGTGGCGCTCGGCGAGCGCGTCGTCGATCTCGATATCGACGAGGCGACGCCGGGCATGGTCAGCGTGAAGGAGGCCGTGCTGCCGTTTGCACGCTTCCCCGGCGCCGACGCCCTGCTCGGTCCTGAGATGCGCGCGACGGGCGAGGTGATGGGCACCGGCCCAGACTTCGCGACGGCGTTCGCGAAGGCGCAGCGAGCGGCGGGCCAGGCCCTGCCGAGCGCGCATCCCGACGGCACGACGGGCGTGGCGCTGACGGTCAACGACCGCGACAAGCCTGCCGCGGCGTCGATCGCCCAGCAGCTCGTCAGTGCCGGTTTCACCGTCTACTCGACGGAGGGCACGGCCCGCGCGATGCAGCAGATGGGTATCAAGGTGCACCAGGTTGCGAAGCTGTCTGAGCCGGGCGACACGATCCCTGATCTGATCCGCGACGGCAAGATCGCGCTCGTCATCAACACGCCGCTCGGCCAGGGTGCGCGCGGCGA
>CAJCBN010000166.1 GCA_903960645.1 uncultured Actinomycetes bacterium
CGAGCGGTAGGCCGAGTCCTCGATCTGGTCCTGGATGAAGCCCTGCTCGGTCGCGACGACGCTGCCGCCGAGGTTGTCGATCTCGGTGATCAGCTCGAGCGCGCGGGCCTCGAGCTCGTCGGTCAGGCCCTCGATGTACCAGGAGCCGCCGAACGGATCGGCCGTGGCGGTGATGCCCGACTCGTGCGCGAGCACCTGCTGGGTGCGCAGCGCGAGCGTGGCGGCGTGCTCGGTCGGCAGCGCCAGCGCCTCGTCGAACCCATTCGTATGCAGCGACTGCGCACCGCCGGCCGTGGCGGCGAACGCCTGCAGCGCGACGCGGACGAGATTGACCTCGGGCTGCTGCGCGGTCAGCGTCGAGCCACCCGTCTGCGCGTGGAAGCGGAGCATCTTCGAGCGCTCGTCCTGGGCGCCGAAGCGCTCCTCCATGAAGCGCGCCCACATGCGGCGCGCCGCGCGGAACTTCGCGATCTCCTGGAAGACGTCGTTGTGCGCGTTGAAGAAGAAGGACAGGCGCGGCGCGAACGCATCGACCGCGAGGCCCGCATCGACGGCGGCCTGGACGTAGGCGAGGCCGTTCGCGAGCGTGAAGGCGAGCTCCTGCACCGCGGTCGAACCGGCCTCGCGGATGTGGTATCCGGAGATCGAGATCGTGTTGAAGCGCGGCAGGTGCTCCTTGGCGTAGGCCATCGTGTCGACCGTCAGGCGCATCGACGGGCGCGGCGGGTAGATGTAGTTCCCACGCGCCGCGTACTCCTTGAGGATGTCGTTCTGGATCGTGCCGCTCAGCTGCTCCGGCGCGACGCCCTGGCGCTCGCCCGTCAGCTGGTACAGGAGCAGCAGCACGGAGGCGGGCGCGTTGATCGTCATCGACGTCGACGCCTCGCCCATCGGGATGCCCTTGAAGAGGCGCTCCATGTCCTCGATCGAGTCGATCGCGACACCGGTGCGCCCGACCTCGCCGAGGCTCTTCGGATCGTCGGAGTCGAGACCGAGCTGCGTCGGCAGGTCAAACGCCGTCGACAGGCCGGTCTGACCACGCTCGAGCAGCAGGTGGAAGCGCTCGTTCGTCTCCTCCGCGCTGGCGAAGCCCGCGTACTGGCGCATCGTCCACGGGCGGCTGCGGTAGCCGTCGGCGCGGACGCCGCGGGTGTACGGGTACTGCCCAGGCGCGCCGATGGCGTCGCTGCCGGGACCGTCGCAGAAGGGCGGTACCGGAATGCCCGATTCGGTCGTCACCTGATCGTCGCTCACAGGCCGCAGCGTAGCCGCACACGGTTCTGCAGCGCCCCCGTAGACTGACGGCATGCCGCGCATCACCGTCCGCCTCTTCGCCGGCCTGCGCGAGCGCGCGGGCCTCGGCACGACCGCGCTGGAGCTCCCAGAGGGCGCCGTGGCCGGCGACGTCTGGGCGCTGCTCGACCTCGGCGAGCGACCGCCCGGCATCGCCTTCGCGGTCAACCGCGCCTACGCATCGGAGGACACCCCGCTGGCCGACGGCGACGAGGTCGCGCTGATCCCGCCCGTCTCCGGCGGCTCCGACGAGCCGCGCATCGGCGTGGCCATCACCGCCGATCCGATCGACATCGCCGCGGCGCACGCCCGGGCCAACGACGTGCGGGCCGGCGCGCAGGCCGCCTTCACCGGCACCGTCCGCAACGCGACGCAGGGCAAGAAGGTCGTGCGGCTCGAGTACGAGGCCTACGAGGAGATGGCCGTCCCGGAGCTCGAGCGCATCGCCCGCCAGGCCGCCGCCGATCATGCGCTGCTGGCCGTCGAGATCGTCCACCGCACCGGCGTCGTGCTGCCCGGCGAGCCCTCCGTGGTGATCGTCTCGACGTCGCGCCACCGCCCCTCAGCCCTCGCGGCCACCGCGTGGATCATCGAGCAGCTGAAGGTGTCGGTGCCGATCTGGAAGCGTGAGGTCTACGCCGACGGCGCCGTCTGGGTCGGCCGCGGCTCCTGACGTTTTTGGACCCGGGTCCAGAAACGTCAGATCGGTTCGCCCCCGCGCAGGTCGGGATGGTTGCGCGAGAAGTCCGGCTTGAGGTCGTCGAGCTCGCGGGCACGAGCGATCGCCGGACGGGCGCCGACGCGGGCGAAGTGCTCCTGCACGGGCGCGCCGCCGATCTGCACGTCATCGACGAACGACTGCCAGCCGACGAGCATGTAGAGGTAGATGTCGGCGATGGTGAACTGGTCGCCGATGCACCACTCGCGGCCCTCGAGCTGGGTGTCGAGGTACGCGCCGTGCTGGGCCATTGCACTGAGGCCCTTCGAGCGCACGCCATCGGCGCCGGACTCGTCGGTGGTCAGGAACGACGGCATCATCAGCGGCCACCAGGCCCCGTGGAGCGTGTTGGCGGTCCACATGATCCAGCGGTAGACCTCCGGGCGGCGCGGGTCGCCGAGCGGTGGGATCAGGCCCGATTCGGGAAAACGGTCGGCGATGTGCAGCAGCACGGCGCCGGTCTCGTAGACCTTGACGTCGCCTTCCTGCAGCGCCGGCACTCGCTTGAGCGGGTTGACCTCCGCGAACGCCGGGATCGCGTCCCGGTTGCGCGGGTGAATATTGACCGCCTCGTAGGCGGCGCCGGCCTCCTCGAGGGCGGCGCGAGCCGCGAAGGACGAGGACCCGGTGATCTGAAACAGTTGCATCATCGGCCGTGAACCTATCAGAGCCGCCCCACTGGCCGTCGGATGCCTCG
>CAJCBN010000167.1 GCA_903960645.1 uncultured Actinomycetes bacterium
CACCCGGCGGGCGTGGGCAGCCTGCCGACGAGCGCCGGCCAGGAGGACTTCAATTCGATGGGCGCGACGGCGGGTCTGCAGGCGTTGCAGGTGCTCGCCTTGGCACGCCGCGTCGTCGCCGTCGAGCTGATCGCCGCCGCACAGGGCTTCGACCTCCGGCGTCCGCTGCGCTCCGGTCCGCTGCTGGAGGAGCAGTACGGACGCGTGCGCGAGCTGTCCCCGCCGCTCATCGAGGACCGCTCGCAGGCCGCTGAGTTCGAGGCGGTCGCCGAGGCGATCCGACAGGGGCGCTTCCGCTAGGGAGTCGGGCGGCTGCACCGCCTACGCGATCGTCGCGAGGTAGACCTCGCCGTCGATCACCACGAGCGTGCCGCCGTCGTCGACCTGCAGCGCGTCCTGCTCACCGAGCACGTGCTCCTCGTCGTCGATCGCCACGGTCGCCGAGCCGCCCAGCGCGATCGCGAAGGCGGTCGGTGCGTCGATGCGCATCTCGTCGCCGATGTGCAGGATGGCGACGGAGCCCTCGGCACGCGTGCGGTCCCACATCAGGTTGAGGTCGCGGCCCGTGCCGGGGGCCATCGTCAGGCTGGTCGGCACGTCGCCGGGAAAGGCAATGGCAGCGTGGATGCCGAGCGGGGCGGGGGCGGCCCCGTCGATCGTCAGCTCCACGTCAGCGCCGGCCAGCAGCACGAGGATGCGGTCGACGTCGGGGAGCTCCGAGAACGGGCCGTCACCGGCGAGGTCGGCCATCGACAGTCGCCAGCGGAACGGCGCGGACGACGCACCGGGCGTGTCGTCGACCATGATCTCGTGGGTCGTGCCGGCGCCGTTGCGCCACGGCATCGCGGTGTATCCCGAGGCGGGGAGGTGGGTGATCAGCGCCATGCGGGGAGTATGCGGCCGCCCCCGGATCCGCGGCGCCTGTACGATCCCGGCCACAGCACCGCCGCCGACGATGAGCACCCTGCCCCGCGCCACCAAGACCCGCCTCCCCTCTGAGGTGTTCGACCTGCCGATCGACAAGATCCGCTCCGGCTGGTACTCCGATGCGTACTTCAACCACACGCAGAAGGTCCTCGTCCGCGACGAGCACCGGCCGCGCGTGCTCGTGCAGGTGTTCCAGCGCGGCTCGTCCGTGCTCGGCGGCGTCGACGAGGCGGTCGCGACGCTGCGCGAGTGCGCCGGTCTCGTGCGTGAGGACGGCACGTGGGAGCCGGGCTGGGGCGACCTCGTCGTGCACGCGCTGTACGACGGCGACGAGATCTCGCCGTGGGAGAGCGTGCTGACGATCGAGGGCGACTACGCCTACTTCTGCCACCTCGAGACCGTCTACCTCGGCAGCCTCGCGCGCCGCAGCCTCGTCGCCACGAACGTGCGCGAGGTCGTCCAGGCCGCCTCGCCGAAGCCGATCATGTACTTCCCGGCGCGCCACGATCACTACCGCGTGCAGACCGGCGACGGCTACGCCGCGCTGATTGCCGGCGCGATTGGCGTGTCGACGGATGCGCAGGCCGACTGGTGGGGCGAGCGCGGACTGGGCACCGTCCCACACGGTCTGATCGCGGCCTACAACGGCGACACCGTCGCCGCGGCCGAGGCCTTCGCGCGTTGCTCCGAGCCCGACCAGAACCTCGTCGTCCTCGTCGACTTCGAGAACGACTGCCCCGGCACCGCGGTGCGCGTGGCCGAGGCACTCGGCGATCGTCTCTGGGGCGTCCGGCTCGACACTTCGGGGACGATGGTGGATAGCTCGCTGTGGGAGATGATGGGCCGCTTCGATCCGCGCGGCGTGAATCCGCAGCTGGTCTGGAACGTGCGCAGCGCGCTCGACAAGGCCGGCTTCCCGCAGGTGCGGATCGTCGTGTCCGGCGGGTTCACCGCCGCCAAGATCCGCGAGTTTGAGTCCGCCGGCGTGCCGGTCGACTCGTACGGCGTCGGCTCGGCCCTGATCCGCGGCTCGTGCGATTTCACGGCCGACGTGGTGATGGTCGACGGCAAGCCGGGGGGCAAGGTCGGGCGCGAGCCGCTCCCGAACCCGCGCCTCGAGCGCGTCGTCTAGACGCCAGGGCGACGGCGCGCCCGGTGGGCGGCACCCCTCGCGCAGAGCGACGTCCCCACGCTGCAGGCTCGGATACGCTTCCGTCTCGTGCAGGGCGCTCTCGGCATTCACCACATCGGCATCGCCGTCGCGGATCTCGAGTCCGCGGCTGAGCGCTGGGCGCTGCTGATCGGGGCGGTCGTCGACCACGGTCAGGACTCGGAGGCGCTCGGTACGCGCGCGCTCGCACTGCGCACCCCCGAGGGCCCGATGATCGAGCTGGTCGCGCCGTTCAGCGAGGACACGCCCGTCGGGCGCTTCATCGCCAAGCGCGGTGAGGGCATGCACCACGTCGCCTACGAGGTCGCGGACATCGCGGCTGAGGTCGCCCGGCTCGTCGCGGAGGGCGTCGAGATGATCGACGAGCAGCCGCGCGCCGGCCTCTTCGGTCTGCAGGTCGCATTCATTCATCCCGAAGCCGTGCAGGGTGTCCTGCTCGAGCTCGTCCAACCCGGAGGTTCGCTCTGATGGCAGAGAACACGCGTGTCGAGATCGGCTTTGTCGGCGGAGGCGCAGCCAGCGCCTCGCTGGACGATGCCGCCTGCAAGAAGCTGCTGAAGGCGGTCGAGAAGGGCGACGAGAATCTCGTCGAGCTGCCTGGTGACACCGGCACGCTGCACGTGCGCGCGGCGCAGGTCGCCTGGGTGCGCGTGCATTCGAAGGACTCGCGCGTCGGCTTCTAGCCCGCTCGCCGGTGCGGTCAAGGCCGCGGACGCTGCGCTGCTCTCTGCGGCGGCGCAGCTGCGCCATCCCAGCCGGGATCAGGCGATCGCGGCCTTCTCGAAGCTCGGCAACTCGGGTGTGGGCTGGGTCGCGCTCGGCGGTCTCGTGGCGCTGGCGCGGCGTGACGCGCGGCCGGCGGTCGCCGTGGCCGTTGCCGTGTGGGGGACGCTCGCCGTCAACTACGGCATCAAGCAGGTCGCTCGGCGTGAGCGTCCGCAGCACGAGGACGCACCCCGGCTGATCGACGCACCGACCTCGTCGTCGTTCCCCTCGTCGCACGCGGCCATGTCCGCGGCGGGCTCGCTTGTGCTCGGCCAGGCCGTGCCGGCGGCGCGGGTGCCGCTCAAGCTCGCAGCCGTCGCGATGACCTACAGCCGCGTGCATCTGGGCGTGCACCACCCGAGCGACGTGGTCGCCGGCTACCTCCTCGGTGCGGTCACGGGTCGCGTCTCGCGCGCCCTCCTGCCGGCGCGTCGGCGCAGCTAGCACCCGCACCCGGATATCGTCCGAACCATGGCGAGCCTCGAGATCGGGATCATCGGTCTGCCCAACTGCGGCAAGACGACCATCTTCAATGCGCTGACCGGCGCGGGCGTGGCGGTGCAGCCCTACGCCGCCACGGAGGTGTCGGTCAACACGGGTATCGCCCAGGTGCCGGATGAGCGCATGGCGCCGCTGGCCACGGTCGAGGACTCGCAGCGCCTCGTGCCGCCGACCGTCCAGCTCGTGGACGTTGCCGGCCTGCAGCGCGGCGCCGGCCGCGATGGCGGCCTGTCGGGCGAGTTCCTGCAGGCGCTCCGCGCCGCCGACGCGCTGATCCACGTGGTGCGTACCTTCGAGGACGACGCCGTCTTCCACGTCGACGGACGCATCGATCCGGCCGCAGACGCCGAAGGCGTCGATCTCGAGCTCCTGTTCGCCGATGGCATGCTGATCTCCAAGCGCCTCGAGCGACTCCAGCGCGCCGTCCAGGTGGGGCAGAAGGAGGCGAAGGCCGAGGCCGATCTGCTCGCCGAGCTCGCCGGCCACCTCGACTCCGGTCAGACCGCCCGCACCTTCGCCCGGCGCGGCGAGCTGCCGGCCGAGGTCCTGCTCGAGCTGCTCACGCTGAAGCCGATGATGTACGTCGCCAACACCTCCGAGGGAGGCGACCCCGAGGGCGTCGCGGCGCTACAGGCCTATGCCGGCGAGGCCGAGGTCGTGGCCGTTGCCGGCCGCTTCGAGGCCGAGCTCGCCGAGATCGAGGATCCCGAGGAGCGCACGATGTTCCTCGCCGAGATCGGGCAGGACGAGCCGAGCGCTCCGCGCGTCGCCGCGGCTGCCTTCCGCATGCTCGAGCTGATCACCTTCTTCACCGCCGGCCCGAAGGACGTCTGGGCCTGGACCATCCGCAAGGGCTCGAACGCGGTCGAGGCGGGCGGCAAGATCCACACCGATATCGCCCGCGGCTTCATCCGCGCCGAGGTGATCAACTGGAAGGACCTCGTCGACGCGGGCTCGCGTCCCGAGGCGACCAAGCTGGGCAAGCTGCGGGTCGAGGGCAAGGAGTACATCGTCCAAGACGGCGACGTCCTCAACGTGCGCTTCAACGTCTAGGGGTTCCGCCAGCGAGCCTGGATGGCGGGCTTGGCGAGCACGATGCTGCAGGAATGCGACGAAGGGGTCAGACCCTTTTGTCGCACGACCGCAGCGCCTGCACGACCTCCGTCAGGCGCTCTGGTGGTCATGCGACAAAAGGGTCTG
>CAJCBN010000168.1 GCA_903960645.1 uncultured Actinomycetes bacterium
CCAGATCGGCCAGGGCCTCGTCGCCCTCGTCGGCATCGGTGAGGGCGACGACGCGAAGACCGTCGCCCGCGCGGCCGAGAAGACCGCGGAGATGCGGATCTTTCGCGACGAGGACGGGCGCTTCGACCGCTCCGTGCTCGACGTGGAGGGCTCCGTCCTCGTGATCTCGCAGTTCACGCTGCTGGCCGACACGCGCCGCGGCAATCGCCCGTCGTTCTCCTGGGCCGCCGACCCCGCCGTCGCCGAGCCGTTGGTCAGCCTCTACATCGAGGCGCTCAAGGGCCTCGGCGTCCCGGTCGCCGGCGGGCGCTTTGGTGCCGACATGCAGGTTGCGCTCGTCAACGACGGTCCGGTCACGATCGTCCACGACGCCACCTGATCGCTCCGCAAGCCACCGACGTCTGGTAGCGTTCGACTTGAGCGCGGCAGTGATGCGCTCGGCCGAGACGGGCCAAGAGCCCGTCTTTTTTTTGGGATAACGCAGACGAAAGGGGGTGCCAGATGAGCACAGCAGCGGATCCTCGCGAGCAGGTCGTGCAGCTGATCAGTGAGGCGCGCCCGGACATCTACGTGTGGGACGTCATCGCTGATGCTGGTCATGGCCAGTTGCGCGTGATGATCGATCGCGAAGGTGGCGTCGATCTCGGCATCTGCGAGGAGATCTCCAAGGTGCTGCTGCCGATCCGCGAGGCATGGGCGCTTGAAGTCTCTTCACCCGGCCTTGATCGCGCGCTCACCCGTCCCGAGCACTACACGCGCATGGTTGGACGCGAGGCGTCCTTCGTCATGCGCACGCCGGTCGCTGGCCAAACGTCCTTCGAGGGCGTCATGGTGGCGGCCGGCCCCGATTCCGTCACGGTCGAAACCGGCAGCGGGCGCCTCGAGGTGCCCTATGCCGACGTCAAGAAGTCAACCCTCATGTGGAAGCTGGTGAAGTCGCGATGAGCAAGGAAATCCTGGAAGCAGTCCGCGAGCTCGAGGCGCAGAAGTCGATCGACGCCGAGGTGCTGCTCGTCGCTCTCGAGGAGGCGCTCGGCGCCGCCTATCGCAAGACCCCCGAATCGCAGGGCAAGCACGCGCGCGTCGAGATCGATCGCGACACCGGTGACTTCCGCGTCATGCAGATCGACGCCGACGACGAGCAGCTTGAGGCCCTCGGCCTGCTCGAGTACCCCCTGCCGCCCGAGATGAGCGAGATCCCCGTCGCCGAGCCGGAGCGCCCGCGCCGCGAGCGGCCCGCGTTCTACATCCGTGCGGATCGCGACCCCGACCCGATTGACAACGAGCCCGACGCGATCATCGAGTGGGATCAGTTGGCGCAACACGGCATCATCGCCTACGACGCGACGCCGAAGAACTTCGGCCGCATCGCCGCGCAGACCGCCAAGCAGGTCATCCTGCAGCGGATCCGCGAGGTCGAGCGCGACATGATGTTCGAGGAGTACCAGGACCGCGTGGGCGACGTCGTCACCGGCATCGTCCAGCAGGCGGACAACCGCTACTGCCTGGTCGACCTCGGCAAGGTCGAGGCGCTGCTGCCCGGCTCCGAGCAGGTGCCCGGCGAGCGCTACGAGCACGGCGCGCGCATCAAGGCCGTGATCATCGAGGTCCGCAACGGCACGCGTGGACCCCAGATCGTCCTGTCGCGCCGTTCCGAGGAGCTGATCCGCGAGATGTTCACCCTCGAGGTGCCCGAGATCGCCGACGGGCTCGTCGAGATCCGCCAGGTCGCCCGCGAGGCCGGCTACCGCGCCAAGATCGCGGTCGAGTCGAAGGTCCAGGGCGTCGACCCGGTCGGCGCCTGCGTCGGACCGCGCGGCTCGCGCGTCCGCATGGTCGTCGGCGAGCTCCGCGGCGAGAAGATCGACATCATCCCGTGGAACGACGAGCCGGCACGCTTCATCGCCAAGGCGCTGGCCCCGGCCCGCGTCCGCGAGGTGCTGGTCGACGACGAGAGCATGCAGGCCACCGTCATCGTGCCCGACGACCAGCTGTCGCTGGCGATCGGCCGCGAAGGCCAGAACGCACGGCTCGCCGCCAAGCTGACCGGCTGGCGCATCGACATCAAGTCGGAGAGCGAGTTCGCGATGGAAGGCGACGAGGACTACGCCGGTGCGGACAGCATCGCCAAGTACCTCGAGGCCAACGGCTACGACGAGCGCGCGATGAAGGGCCTCCTCAAGGAGGGCCGCGTCTCGATCAATGGCATCGTCATCCGCCGCTACGAGCGCCTGGTCGGGCCGGAGGACGTCGTGACCGTCGATGGTGACGAGATCGAGCGCCCGCGCTCCAGTGCCGCGGCAACGCCGGCCGAAGAGGCCGAGGTCGCCGCTGAGGTCGCCGCCGAGATCGATGTCGAGCTCGCCGTCGAAGAGGAGATCGCCGTGCCGGCGGTCGAGGCCGAGCCGGAGGCCGAACTGGCCGCGGACGAGGGCGACGACGTCTAGCGCACCAGCGCGCGAGCCCGAGCGCACGTGCGCGGGCTGCGGGCGCCGTCGACCGCAGAGCAGCCTCGTGCGGCTCTCGGTCGACGGCGCCGGCCTGCTCGTGCTCGGAACGGGGACGGGGCGGGGGACCTACCTCTGCCCCCGCGAGACCTGCGTCGAGCAGGCGCTCCGCAAATCCAGCATTCCGCGGCGCCTGCGCGCCACCGTTGAGATCCCCTCAGGCCTTGCAGCCAGCGTGATCGCGGCGCTGCCGGGGGGCCGAAACCCGCATGGCTGATAGGATCTCCCGCTGATGGCGAAGCGACGAATCGTTGAAATTGCGCGCGAGCGCGGGCTCGATCCCAATGAGGTCGCGCGTGTGCTGTTCGAGGCGGGCGTCCCGATTCAGCGCGACATGGTCGATGAGGTCGCTGCCGCCCGCGCCCTCGCCGGGTCCAAGCCGAAGAAGCCGCCGGTCAAGAAGAAGCCTGCGGCGACAGCACAGCGGACCACGGCTGCCGCCAAGGCCGCCGCTGAGGCAAAGCCGGTCGATCCGGCCGCCGCGCATCCCAACGCAATCAAGCCCGAGCCGGTCGAGCCGCCCAAGGAGAAGAAGGAGGAGCCTGCGACCACCGCTGCGCCGCGTGCGCCGCGTGACGATCGCGCTCCCCGTTCGTCGGGTGGCAGTCGCTTCGCCCCGCCGCCGCCGCCCGGTGGCGCCCCCGCTGGCCGTGCCCGCCCGCAGCGCGGTGTGCCGCAGGGCAAGAAGCGCCGCGTCGTCATCGATTCGCAGGCTGCCCGTGGACCCCGCGAGCGCTCGCAGCGCGGCGGCGACCGTGGCAAGGAGATCCGCGAGGAGAAGCCGGTCGTCCGGCCGACCGGGCCGGTCACCGTCCCGAGCGGCGTCACCGTCAAGGAATACGCGGAGAAGCTTGGCGTCTCGACGGCGGAGATCATCAAGATGATGATGGGCCTCGGCGAGTTCGTCACGATCACGCAGTCGCTCACCGATGACGCGATCGACCTGATCGCCGCCGAGTTCGAGCGCCCCGTCACCATTCAGAGCGCGGAGGAGGAGCTCGACGACATCGTCATCGAGGACGATCCCGCCGATCTGCGGCCGCGCGCTCCCGTCATCACCGTGATGGGCCACGTCGACCACGGCAAGACCACGCTGCTCGACGCGATCCGCGAGACGAGCGTTGTCTCCGGCGAGGCCGGCGGCATCACCCAGCACATCGGCGCGTACCAGGTGAAGGTGGGCGACCGCGAGGTCACCTTCCTCGACACCCCGGGCCATGAGGCCTTCACTGCGCTGCGTGCCCGCGGCGCCAAGCTGACCGACGTGGCCGTGCTCGTGGTGGCCGCCGACGACAGCGTGATGCCGCAGACGCTCGAGGCGATCGACCACGCGAAGGCCGCGGACGTGCCAATCGTCGTGGCCGTTAACAAGATCGACAAGCCGGGTGCGAACCCGCAGAAGACGCGTCAGGACCTCGTCACGCACGGCCTGCAGCCCGAGGATTGGGGCGGCGACACCGTGTTCGTCGACGTCTCGGCCAAGGAGCGCACCGGCCTCGATCAGCTGCTCGAGATGCTGCTGCTCCAGGCCGACGTGCTCGAGCTCAAGGCCAACCCCGACGCACCGGCCTCCGGTCCGATCGTGGAGTCGCGCCTCGACGTCGGACGCGGACCCGTCGCGACCATGCTCGTGCAGCGCGGCACGCTCCGTCAGGGCGATGCCGTCGTCGCCGGCGACGCCTGGGGCAAGGTCCGCATCATGCTCGACGAGCACGGCGTCAAGCTGGAGTCGGCCGGACCGGCCGAGCCCGTGGAGATCGTTGGCTTTGATAAGCCGCCGCCGGCCGGCGAGGTCTGCCGCGTCGTCGACTCCGAGCGCGATGCCCGCCATCTCGCCCAGAAGCGCGCCGCGCGTCTGCGCGCCGAGGAGCTCTCGCGTCGCAGCCAGAAGTCGATCTCGCTCGAGGACCTGTTCAAGCAGGTCTCCGACGGCAAGATCCGCGACCTCAACCTCGTCATCAAGGGCGACGTGCAGGGCTCCGTCGAGGCCGCCGTCTCCGAGCTCGACAAGATCAAGAGCGAGGAGGTCGCCGTCCGCGTCATCCACACGGGCGTCGGCGGCATCACCGAGTCCGACGTCATGCTCGCCGCCGCCTCGAAGGCGATCGTCGTCGGCTTCAACGTCCGCCCGAACGCGGAGGCCAAGAGCCTTGCCGACCGCGAGGGTGTCGACATCCGCACCTACAAGGTCATCTACAAGCTGACCGAGGACA
Organism: uncultured Actinomycetes bacterium; assembly: GCA_903960645.1. GTDB lineage: Bacteria > Actinomycetota > Thermoleophilia > Gaiellales > F1-60-MAGs149 > F1-60-MAGs149. The sequence continues at coordinate 4,721 of CAJCBN010000168.1, forward strand.
TCGAGGCCGCCCTCGTCGGCATGCTGACGCCGGACATCGTCGAGGAGATCACTGGCACCGCTGAGGTACGCCAGCTCTTCAAGGCCTCCAAGATCGGCACGATCGCGGGCTGCATGGTCACCAGCGGCACCATCGCGCGCGGTGCGAACGTGCGCGTCATCCGCGACGGTGTGATCGTCTGGGACGGCGGGATCGACTCGATCCGCCACCTCAAGGACGAGGTCAAGGAGATCAAGGAGGGCTTCGAGTGCGGCATCGTGCTGAAGAGCTTCGCCGATCTCCAGGAGGCCGACGTCCTCGAGGCCTACGTCTCCAAGTCCGTCGAGCGCACCGAGCTCTAGGTCGGGCCGATGGCGCGGAAGTTCGAGCTCGCTGATCTCGGTGGTGGCGCCCATCGCGTGACGATGCCGCTGCCGTGGGCGCTCGATCACACGCATTGCTACGCGCTCGAGGCGCCTGAGGGGTGGACGATCATCGACACCGGCCTCGGTACGCCGGGCACGGTGCGCCGTTGGACCGAGGCGCTGGAACTGCTCGGGAACCCGTCGATCCACCGCCTCGTCATCACGCATTACCACCCCGATCACATCGGCTGCGGTGGCTTGCTCGCCGATCTCGTCGAGCCGAACGAGATTGTGCAGGGACGTCTCGACGCTGCGCTGTCCAAGAACGCCTGGGTCGATATGGACATCGAGGGCGTCTACGACCACATGTTCGGCAATGGCATGTCGGCCGAGATGGCGCGCGAGGCGGCCGACGACGAGGGTGGCTCGCCCGTCACGATCCCCGAGCCCACGCACCTGGTGGACGAGGGTGACATCGTCCGGGTGGGTGACGAGGACTTCCGCGTGCTGCATCTGCCGGGTCATGCCGACGGCCACATCGCGCTGCACAGCGAGACGTCGGGACGCATGTTCGGCGGCGACGTCATCCTCGCCACGATCAGCCCGAACGTCGGCCGCTGGGAAGACACCGATTTCGATCCGCTCGGCCGCTACTTCGAGACCCTTGAGCGTCTGGCCGAGCTGGCCCCGACGATCGTCCATGGCGGCCATCGCCAGCCGGTCGAGGACGTCGCCGGCCGCGCCCGCGAGATCCGCACGATGCACGATGAGCGTCTGCTGATCGCCCACGGCGCGCTGCAGAACGGGGCCGTCTCGGCGATGGACGTGGCGAGCGTCATCTGGCCCAACGGCCACGGCATGCATGAGCGGCGCTTCGCCCTCGTCGAGGCGCTCGCGCACCTCGAGCGCCTGGTCGCCGACGGTCGGGCCACGGTGTCCGACGACGGCTTCCGCTTCGCCGCTGCGTAGCGCGCGATCAGGTCAGCGTTCGCGACCCGGGAACGACGTGACCACCGCGCGGATGTGACGTCCGCTCTGTGCGTGCGTCATCTGCTGCGTTGTCGCGAGCGGGGGAGGACACCGCATCCGCGCGGTGGTCACGTCCTCCCCCTGTGCTCTGCGGTCTCAGTCGAGGACGGCGCCGCTGGAGGCGGGGCCGACGAGCAGGGCGTACTTGTGCAGCACGCCGCGCGTGTACTTCGGCGTGGGGCGCTGGTAGCGCGCCCGGCGCTCGGCGAGGGTGGCCTCGTCGACCTCGAGGTCGAGGCGGAGCTCGGCGACGTTGATGTTGATGATGTCGCCCTCCTCCATCAGACCGATCGGTCCGCCTTCGACGCTCTCGGGGCAGACGTGGCCGATGCAGAAGCCTCGCGTGGCGCCGCTGAAGCGCCCGTCGGTGATCAGCGCGACGGTCTCGCCGAGCCCGGCGCCCATGACGGCTCCGGTCACGCCGAGCATCTCCCGCATGCCGGGGCCGCCGATCGGGCCCTCATCACGGATCACGATGACGTCGCCGTCCTTGATCTTGCCCTCGACGACCGCATCCATCGCAGCCTCTTCGCCCGAGAAGACACGGGCCGGTCCGCGGAACTCGCGGATGCCGGTCGAGGCGACCTTGACGACGCCGCCGCCCGGCGCGGCCGTACCGCGGAGGACGAGCAGGCCGCCGTCGGCGTGGACGGGGTTCGAGAAGGGGTGCACGATCGTGCCGTCGGCGTTCGGGGCGTCGGCGAGGGCCTCGGCCATCGTCTGGCCGGTGACGGTCAGCGCGTCGCCGTGCAGGTGGCCGGCGTCGAGCAGCTCCTTGAGGATCACCGGGATACCACCGACCTTGTCGAGGTCGGCCATCACGTACTGGCCACCCGGCTTGAGGTCGGCGATGTGCGGGGTCTGCGCTGCGAGGCGGTTGAAGTCGTCGAGCGAGAGGTCGACGCCGCACTCGTGGGCCATCGCCAGCAGGTGCAGGACCGCGTTGGTCGAGCCGCCGCAGGCGTTGACCGCCATGATCGCGTTCTCGAAGGCCGGCTTGGTCATGATCATCCGCGGCGTGAGGTTCTCCTCCACGGCACGGACCGCGATCGCGCCGGCGGTGTTCGCCCACTCCTTGCGACGGATGTGCGTGGCGGGGGCGGAGGAGGAGCCGATCGGCGCCATGCCGATGGCCTCGCCGATCGTCGCCATCGTGTTGGCGGTGAACATGCCGCCGCACGAGCCGGCGCCCGGGCAGGCCTCCTTCTCGAGCTCGAGCAGATCCTCTTCGCTCATCGTGCCGCGCGCAACCGCGCCGACGGCCTCGAAGACGTCCTGGATGTTGACGTCCTTGCCGCGGAACTTGCCGGGCATGATCGTGCCGCCGTACAGGAAGCAGCCCGGCAGGTTCAGACGGGCCATGCCCATCAGCATGCCGGGGAGGCTCTTGTCGCAGCCGGCGATCGTGACGGCGCCATCGAAGCGCTCGGCGTGCATCACGAGCTCGTAGGCGTCGGCGATGTTCTCGCGCGAGACGAGCGAGGCGCGCATGCCCTCATGGCCCATGGCGATGCCGTCGGAGACGGCGATGGTGTTAAAGATCAGCGCAACGGCGCCGGCGTTGTTGACGCCCTTCTGGGCCTCGACGGCGAGCTTGTCGAGGTGGTAGTTGCACGGGGTGACCTGGTTCCACGACGTCGCGACGGCCATCTGCGGCTTCGTGAAGTCCTCGTCGGTGAGGCCGACGGCGCGGAGCATCGCGCGCGCGGGGGCGCGGCGGAAGCCCTTGGTGATCTCGTCGGAGGGGCGCTTGTGGTTGCTCATGGCGGCATCGTAATCGGTTCCGGAGAACCTACGCCGCCAGCGCGCCGCCGGGATGGTCCGCCAGGACGGCAAGTACAGCTGTGGCGTGCCGCTCGAGGAACGCCGGGCCCACGCCGGGCAGCAGGCTGAGGGCATCGGGCGTGGTGGGACGCGTCGCCGCGATTGCGTGCAGCGTGGCGTCCTTGCCAATCACGTACGCGGGGACGCCCGCCTCCTTCGCGGCCGCGCTGCGCCAGGCCTTGAGGGCGATCAGCAGGTCCTCGGGGACGTCGTCGGGAATCGGCGGGGCGGCCGATTTGCGCTTGGAGCGTGTACGCGTCGCGGCGGTCTCCGGCAGGATGTCGATGGGGCTGCAGACGTCGCAGCAGCGGCCGTCGGCAATCGGCTCCTGCTGGTCGCCGAAGTAGCGCAGCAGCGTCAGACGCCGGCAGGAGTCACCCGCCGCGAAGGCCTGCGCCGAGTCGAGGCGATCCCAGCGACCGCCGTCGATCCTGCGCGCGCGCAGGCGCACCTCCTCGGCGCGGTCGGCGCCCAGACGGCGCAGCTTGATGCGGCCGCGCCAGAGCTGGCTGGAGCCGGGGAAGAGTTCGGCGGCACCGACGGCCTCGGCCGAGGCGAGCCAGGCGCGGGCGTCGTCCTCGAAGGCGTCGAGCATGCGGGCGAGCTCGGAGGGGTTGGCGGAGAACTCGCCGGTGTCCTGATCGGCGAGGTGGGCGAGGGCGCCGAGCACGCGATTGACCTCGTCGGCGCCAAAGTGCGCGCGGCGAATCAGCGCGCCGAGGATCCCGCGATCGCCGCTTGAGTGCAGCAGGACGCAGCGCGACGGCAGCCCGTCGCGACCGGCGCGGCCCGACTCCTGCGAGTACGCCTCGAGCGACTGCGGCAGGCCCCAGTGCCAGACCTGGCGGATGTCCGCCTTGTCGACGCCCATGCCGAAGGCCGTCGTTGCGACGATGATCGCGTCGTCCGAGGCCATGAAGCGGTCCTGACGGCGCTGGCGCTCGTCGCGGGCCAGACCCGCGTGGTACGCCTCGGCCGGTAGCCCGATCGCGGCGAGCGCCTCGGCGACCATCTCGCTGTCCTTGCGCGTGCGCACGTAGACGATCGCGGGGCGTGACTCGGGAGCACTGATGCCGTCCTCGAGCAGTTGCAGGCGACGCGCCTTGCCGCTCGCCTCGATGGCATCGAAGGTCAGGTTGGGGCGGTCGAAGCCGGTGTGGACCTCGACGGGGTCGTTCATGGCCAGGCGGCGGATGATGTCGATGCCCGTGGCGGTCGTGGCGGTGGCCGTTAGCGCCATCACCGCGGTCGGCTGGATCTGCTCGCGCACCTGCGCGAGCCGGCCGTAGTCCGGGCGAAAGTCGTGGCCCCACTCGGATAGGCAGTGCGCCTCGTCAACCACGAGCAGATCGACGTGGGCCTCGGCGAGTGCGGCGGCGAAGCGCGCGTTGGCGAAGCGCTCGGGCGCCACGTACAGCAGACGCACGGCGGGACCCGCGTCGAGCAGACTGCCGCCATCACTGCGCAGCGACAGCAGGATTGCCTCGACGTCCTCGCTGCTCGTGTCGCTGGACAGCGCCGCGACGTCGGTGCGGCCGAGCTTGCGCAGCGCTTCGATCTGGTCGCGCATCAGCGCGAGCAGCGGCGACACCACGATGGTGAGACGCAGGGCGCCGAGGGCGGGCAGCTGGTAGCAGAGCGACTTGCCCGACCCGGTCGGCATCACGACCAGCGAGTCGCGCCCGTCGAGCGCAGCCTGCACGGCCTCCTCCTGGCCGGGACGGAAGGCGTCGTGGCCGAAGACCTCGCGGAGGATCTGATGCGGGTCGGCAGCCACGCTCTGCAGTCTACGAACCGCGCCCACGCGAGAAGCGCGCGGTCTGTGGCCGGGGCGAGACAAACACCAGCGCCTTGGTGCCGCCGCCGCATGCTCGAGTGGATGATTGCCGGCGCGGCAGACGCAGGCGACGTGGTGCTGGCCCAGATCGCGCTGCACACGTGGAGCGCGACTACTGGCGCAGGCCGC
>CAJCBN010000169.1 GCA_903960645.1 uncultured Actinomycetes bacterium
AGACGCCGCTCGAGAAGACGCTGTTCGCCTGCGACGAGTTGAGCGGGTTCATCCACGCCTGCGGCCTCGTCCGCCCGACCGGCCTTGAGGGCCTTGAGCCGAAGAGCGTGAAGAAGAAGTTGAAGACCCCGGCCTTCGCCGCCGGCGTCAGCCGCGATGACGTCTACGAGGGCGCCGACCTCCTCGGCCTCGACCTCGACGACCACATCCGCAACGTCGTGGCCGCCCTGCAGCCGATCAGCGCCGAGCTCGGCCTGCCGAGCTGATCCGGGCGATCAAGGTCCGCTGAGGTGGGCGGAGAGGCTGTGGATAGCGCGAGCCGGACTGCCGATGGACGAGAGCGCGCCGAACTTTGCATTGGTGCCTGGCACCAAAGCAAAGCTGATCGCGATTAAGGCTCGACCAGAGCGCGCCGAGGTTTGCATTGGTGCCTGGCACCAAAGCAACGCTGATCGCCGCTGGGGGTCGGTCGGTCAGAGCGCGCTGAGCGCCGTGACCAGACGGTCGATGTCGGACTCGTTGTTCCAGCAGCCGACGGCGACGCGGGTCAGGTCGGTGCCCGGAAGGGAGCGGGCGATGATGCCCTGGTCCTCCAGCTTGCGCACCACGACGGGTGCGGGCATGCCCGTCAGCTCGAAGGCGACGAAGGGCGAGGGGGCATCGACGTCGGAGACGACTGCCTTGGGGACCTCGACGAGACGCTCGCGCAGATGCCCGGCGAGGTCCATCGCTGCGGCGTGCGTGGCGTCGTAGCCGCCGACCGACTCGCGCCACTCGATTGCGGCGGTCAGGCCGACGAGGGCGGTGTGCGTGACGGTGCCCGGCTCGAAGCGGCGCGCGCTGCCCCACATGCGCGGGCCGGCGGGCGTCTTCTCCATCGTCGGGTAGCCGGGGAAGGCCGGTGCGATGCGGTCGAGCGAATGCGGATTGACCCAGAGACCGCCGGTGCCGGACGGTCCGCAGAGCCACTTCTGACCGCTGATCGTGTAGAAGTCGCAGCCCAGCGTCTGCACGTCCACGGGGATGCAGCCCGGGCCCTGCGCAGCGTCGACGAGGAAGACGGCGCCGTGCGCGGCGACGATCTCCGACATGCGCGGGATCGGCATGATCCGCCCCGTCGTCCAGATCACGTGCGAGAGCGCCACGAGCTTTGTGCGGGGCGTCAGCGCGTCGGCGATCAGCTGCGCCGGATCCTCGGCGTAGGTGATCGGCACGATGATCACCTCGATGCCGCGCCGCTCGCCCATCACCTGCAGCGGCACCGTCAGTCCCGGATGCTCGAAGTCGCCGATGACGACCTGGTCGCCCGGCTGCCAGTCGATGCCGCCGACCACGAGGTTGAGGCCATCGCTGGTGCAGTGGCCCAACGCGATCTCCGAGGCCGGGGCGTTGACGACGCGGCCGAGCGCGGCCCGCGTGCCCGCCTCGATCGCCGACTGCTCGGCGTAGCGCGCGTCGCCGATGCGCCCCACCTGCCAGACGCCTTCCACGTGCGCCGTCATCGCATCGCGTACCGCGAGCGGAAACGGTCCGAACGTGCCCGTGTTGAAATACACGGCGTTCTCGACGGAGGGCATCTGGCTGCGAATCGCTGCGGTATCGACCATGCCCGGCAGCGTAATGCCTCACCACCGGTAGCATCCGCGTCATGTTCCGCCGCAAGCGTTTCGGAAACCTCATCGCCATGCAGCTCGACGTGTTCGCCGTCGACCACGCCGACCGCCTCCAGTCGCTGCGCGAGGCGCTCGCGCAGTACCGCGCGTCCGATCGCTACGAGGCCGAGGAACGCTACGGCGACTACGCCGACGAGATCGACTGGGCCGCCGAGGAACTGTCGGAGATGCGCGACGCCTACGCGATGACGCTCGACCCCGACCTCGTCGAGCAGTACGAGCACGAGTTCTCGAAGGCCGTCCACAAGGCCTACCCGGCCATCGCGATCATCCTCGACACGCTCTAGTTCTCGCTACCACGCCAGACGAGGCCTGGCTCGGCACCTGGAGCTACCTCGCGGTGTGTATCCCACTGATGCTCGAGACGACGGAGCCTTCGGCCGGCGCTGGTGCCAGCGCAGGCCGTGCACTGCGGCCGAGCGCCTGCTCGACACGACGGTCGCGCCCGCGACGGACGACTAGCCCAGCGTGACGATGACGCGGCCCGGCGACGACGCCGTGACCCGCGGAGCGGTCGCGAGGATGTCGACCTGGGCGCAGCGCATGACGTCGGGCTCGTGGCCCGTGCCGTCGAGATCGCGCGCGCTCTGGCTGTCCTCGAGCGCGGCAAGGGCGAGCGGATAGGCGTTGGCGATAGCGATCGCCGTGCGCGCGCCATCGGTCGGAAAGGCATCGGGCAGCGCGTGCAGGATGCGCTGGAGCAGCACCCCGGCCACGTAGGCGTCGTCGAGCGCGAGCTCGCCGCGCACACCCGCGCAGCGGACGGCGATCGTGCCGTCGGCGGGCACCGCGGCGAGCGCGGCGTCGACCAGCGCCTGGGCGTTGACGAGGGCGCCGACGAGGACCGTGGTCGACTCGGCGACGGCCTGCAGGATCGCGCGGGTGCCGTTGGTGGTGGTGAGGACGATGCGCTCGCCCCGCTGCACGGCGTACTCGGCGGGCGAGTTGCCGAGG
>CAJCBN010000170.1 GCA_903960645.1 uncultured Actinomycetes bacterium
CGAGCACACGGAGATCTGGTGGACCGTGCGTCCTCACCAGAGCTTCGGCACCGTCGAGATCCGGGCCTGCGACGCGCTCCCGGACATTGCCGACTCGCTTGCCCTCGCCGCCCTGCAGGTGGCGTTGACCGCCCGCGCCGCCCGCCGCTACGACGCCGGTGACCTGCCGGCACCGACGCGGCCCAGTGACATCGAGGAGAACCTCTGGCGCGCCCTGCGCTGGGGTATGAGTCGCGAGTTGATCGACCTCGAGGCCCGCAAGGCGATTCCCGCCGACGAGCACCTCGCGAATCTCCTCGCGGCCTGCCAGCCCGAGATCGACGCCCTCGGCCTCGCTCCTTGGCTCGCACCGCTGGCCGGCCTGCTGGAGCACGGCGACCACGCGACACGCTGGAAGGACCGCGTCGAGGCGGGGGAGGACATGTCGGCGATCCATGCCGAGCAGGTCGCCATCACGATGACGAGTGCACACGCCCTCAAGGAGAGGATCGGCTGACATGGCTGACGACGAGACGACCACGCCCGACGAGGCCCCGCCGATGACGGACGCGCCGCCGACCGCAGACGCCGCAGCGGAGGGCCAGCTGGATCTCTCGCAGATCCGCGTCGAGACGCTGATGCTCCAGGTTGCATCTGAGCTGCTCTCGATCGGTGCCGGCCAGCTCGGCATGGTCCCCGAGATGATCAACGGCGGCGACGCCGTACAGGCGAGCCTCGCCATCACCGGGGCGGACGCCCTGATCCAGGCCTTCCTGCTCGTGCTGCCCGAGGGTGCGCCCGTGCCCCAGCCGGTGGAGGAGCTGCGGCGCGCCGTGGCCGAGCTGCAGCTGGCCTTCGCCGACGCCGTTCAACTGCCCGAAGGTGCCCGTCCGCCAACCGCTGCCGCACCGCCGCCGCCGAAGGCCGAGCCCCCGCGCCCCAAGATCTGGACGCCGGGCGGCGACGTCTGACGCACGGGCGTCCCCTGCCCAGCGGCAGGACACGTGAGGCAGACTGAGAACTCACGACTATGGTCGCCGCGTCCCTGATCCTCGCCGCCCTGCTGGGCGCGCCGTTCTCCCCGCGCGCCGTCGTGCCCGTGTCCAGCGCGGCTGTGAGCGCCGCTGTTCAGCCGGCAGCCTTCAATCCGACCGCCATGGCGCGGGCCCACGAGGCCACCATCACCATCACCCCGACGGTGGCCGGCACGCTGACGGTGACGGTGGAGACCGACATGGGCGCAGTGGTCGAAACCCTCGCGAACGCGCTCCCGGTAGCGGCGGCAACGCCGGCGAGTTTCACCTGGGCCGCTGTTGGCGCGGCGGACGGCACCTACGCGATCCACGCGACCCTGACGGGCGCCGACGGCGCGGTCAGCCACGCGGTCGCTCCAGTACTCGTGGACACCACCGCACCGAAGGTGTCGCTCGGCGCCTTACAGCCCGCGCTGACCAAGCGCGGCCCGGTTGCGCTCCGTGCTGCCACCGATGACCCCAGCGGCGCCGCCACGATCCGCGTCGACGTGGCGAGCCAGCTCGACGTACCGATCGGCAGCACCGACGTGCCGGTGGGCACCGACGGTCGCTCCGGCACGGCACGCTGGAACCTGCGTCTGCGCCAGCGGCTCCTGCTGCCCGGCGTCTTCCGCCTGCGCGCCACCGTCACCGACGGCGCCGGCAACATC
>CAJCBN010000171.1 GCA_903960645.1 uncultured Actinomycetes bacterium
GCAGCGAAAACGGGTCCGATGAACCCGATCGACTGCGCGATGACATCGAGGAGGCTGAGATTGCCCGTGCCGAGCTTCTCGCCTCCCTGCGCTTCCGCGCCCATAGTGCTCTCCCTTGGTCAGCCCTCGCGGGCGTGGTCTCCTGGCGGCTCGTTCGCGGAGATCCCGCAAACCCCTCCCGCTTCCTCCCGGAGATCATGCCTGACGGGGTTCCGTCGGGTCAAGGAATTGGATACAGTATCCAAACATCGCGTCGCCGCTCCGGCGCCTGACGCGAACCACCTAGGATCTCGCCGGGAGGGACGCATGCACCGCACCAGCACCACCATCACCGAGACGGGCGCCCGCTGATGCTGCGCGTCCGCATCCTCCACGACGGCCGCGCCCAGTGGGGCGAGCTGAAGGACGGCTCGGTCCGCCTCGACGCTGGCGGCGAGATCGACGAGGCCCAGGCCTGCTGGCTCGCCCCCGCCGAGCCGAGCAAAATTCTCGCCGTGCACCTCACCTACCAGTCGCGCCTGACCGAGTACAAGGCGCAGACGCCGCCCGAGCCGTCGTACTTCATGAAGCCGCCGACCACGCTCAACGGGCACCTCGGCCCGCTCCGCCGCCCCGCCGGCACCCGCTTCCTCAACTACGAGGGCGAGATCGCGGTCGTCATCGGTCGCGAGATGAAGGGCGTCAAGGCCGAGCACGCGCACGAGTACGTCGCCGGCTTCGCCCCCGCCAACGACGTCGGCCTCCACGACTTTCGCCACGCCGACCGCGGCTCGATGCTGCGCGTCAAGGGCCAGGACGGCTTCCTGCCACTCGGTCCCGCGCTGATCACCGCCGACGAGTGGACGCCCGACAACGGGTTCTCGCTGACCACCCGCATCAACGGAGAGATCGTCCAGCAGGGCGACCAAGACGACCTGATCTGGGACTACCGCTACCAGCTCGCCGACCTCTGCCGCGTGATCACGCTGCTGCCGGGCGACATCGTGCTGACCGGCACACCCGCCAACTCGCGCCCCATGAACGTCGGCGATGTCGTCGAGGTGGAGATCGCGGGTTTCCCCGCACTGCGCAACACCGTCGTCGACTGGGATGTGGATCTGAGCGGACCGGGCGATCAGCCCGAGACCTCCGCGAACACGCTGCACGTGGCGCTCGCGATTCCCGAAGACGAAGCCGAGCGGCGCGTCGCCGCCGGGGAGGTCGACTGACATGGCCATCAGGCTCCACGATCTGCACCACGCCTGCCTGCGGGTGCTCGACATCGACGAGGCAACCCAGCGCTGGGCGCTCCAGTTCGGGCTCACCGTCGTCGCCCGCGAGCCAGGTCGCGCACTGCTGCGCGCCGACGCCGAGGACTACTGCCTCGAGCTCGTCGAGGACCGTGCGGCCGATCACGACCACACCGCCTGGGAGCTGGCCGCCGACTGCACGCTCGACGAGGCCGCCGCCTACCTCGACGCCTGCGGCGTCCACCACACCCGCGAGCCCGACGGCTCGCTGCGCTTCAGCGACCCGTCCGGCAGCGGCCTGCAGCTCGTCGCCCACCGCGAGCGCCTGCCGATCGAGACGTGGACACCGCCCGCCCGCCCGACCGCGACGCTGCCGGGCCTGCACCCGCGCAAGCTCGGCCACGTCAACGTCCTGGCCCCGAACATCGCCGAGATGACCGCCTTCTACACCGACGTCCTCGGCATGCACGTCTCGGATCGCCTCGGCGAGGCCGGTATCTGGTTCCACATCCACCCCGAGCACCACCAGATGGCGATCGTCGGGATGGGGCCCGCCCACTTCCACCACATCGCCTTCGACATCCTCGACTGGGGCGAGCTGCGCGTGTGGCTCGACCACCTTGGCCGCCACGGCCGCTGGCTCGGCTGGGGTCCCGTCCGCCACGGCATCGCGCAGAACTGTTGCGCCTACGTGCGCATCCCTGAGGAGAACCTCTTCGTCGAGCTCTACTGCGACATGGAGATCCTGCGCATGCCGCACGAGCCGCGCACGTGGCCGGACAACGCCTTCGCGTCGAACACGTGGGGCATTCTGCCGCCGCGCTCGTACTTCCGCTTCGACGACGAGGCCGTCCGCTACGAGCGCGAGCAGCTCGAGATGCAGGGCGAGAAGCTCCCGCCGATCGCCGGGTAGGTCATGTCCGAGCCGTCCCTCACGACGCTGCGCGACACCCTGGCCGCCCAGGGCGTCAGCCGCGTGCGCGTGATGCACGCCGATCCGCACGGCCGGCCGCGCAGCAAGGACTTTCCGCTGTCCTCCCTGCCCGACCTCGCGGCCGGCATCGGCTACTGCGAGGCGAGCCTCGTCGAGGGACTCGACGGCGAGCCGCTGATGGATCCGCAGCACCCCGGTGGCAGCGGCCTGCCCGACACGCACGCGATTCCCGACGCCACCACGGGACGTGCGCTGCCGTGGGACCCGGAGACCGCGTGGCTCCTCGCCGACGTCGTCGACCACGACGGCACGCCTTCTGGCCTCTGCGCGCGCTCGCTGCTGAAGGCCGAGCTCGCGCGGCTCCAGCAGCTCGGCCTGCGCGCCGTCACCGCATCGGAGCCCGAGTTCTACCTGCTCGAGCCGGGGTCTGGCCCCACGGTCGGGCGCTACTCGCCCGGCGTGGGCCTTGCCTATACCTCGGGCTGGCGCGCCGACCCCGACGGCGTGCTGCGCGCCATGCAGGACGCCTGCGTCGCGCTGGGACTCGGCGTGACCGCCGCGCATCGCGAGGTATCGCCCGGGCAGTTCGAGCTGAACCTGCAGCACGGCGATGCCCTCGACGCGACCGACCGCGTGTTTCTGTTTGAGGAGGTCGTCCGCGAGACGGCCGGGCGCCACGGGCTGTGCGCGAACTTCATGGGCAAGCCGTTCGCCGATGCGGAGGGCTCGAGCCACCACATCCACCTCTCGCTGTGGAACGACACCGGCAATGCCTTCGCGACGCCCGCCGGCGGGCTGTCGGCGACCGGGCTCGCCTTCGCGGCGGGGCTGATCCTTCACGCCCCGGCCCTGACCGCCATCGCCTGCCCGACGATCAACTCCTTCAAGCGACTCGCCAACGCCAACATCGGCCTCGCCCCGCTGCGGGCCGACATGGGCGGCGACGACCGCACGGCGTACCTGCGCGTGCCGCCGCAGCATGGCGACGCCACGCGCGTCGAGCTGCGCATCGGCGACGCCTCGGCGAACCCGTATCTGCTGGTGACCGCGGCCCTCGCCGCCGGTCGCGATGGCATCGAGCGCGGGCTCGTGCCCGGCGACCCCGTCGCCCTGCCGACCGACCTCGGTGCCGCGCTCGACGCGCTCGAGGCCGACACGATCGTCGCCGGCGCGCTCGGCGAGCGGATGGTACGCACTGTCGTCGACGTGAAGCGACGCGAGCTGGATCGCTTCGCCCGCGTCGTCACCGAATGGGAATGGACCGAGTACGCGGATCACGTCTGAGCCGCGAGGAGATCACATGAGCCAGGGCTACAGCCTCCCCCTATCCCCCACCGGCCGCGCGAGCCTCGTGCCGTCGCCGCCGTGGCACTACGTCGGCGACTTCGTCGTCGTCGACTACTGGGCCGACCCCGCCGCCGTCGC
>CAJCBN010000172.1 GCA_903960645.1 uncultured Actinomycetes bacterium
CGTCGAGCAGTGGCAGCTGACAGTCGTCGCGCACGTCGATCACCGGAGTGTCGGGCTGGTAGGCGACCACCCAGATGTCGCGGCCCGCGGCAGAGCGCACGACGACGTTCGAGACGGCGTCGCTGGTGACCGCGGCGGGAGCAATTTGCCCGGGCGCGAGACGCAGCACGGCGACCTGGATCCGCACGAGACTGAAGGGCACCTCCCAGATGCCGGTGAGGAGTTCGGGTGACCAGCCGCCCGTCGCCACGATCACCTGACCCGCCTCGATCGTCTCCCCATCGGCCAGGCGGACGCCCGTCGCGCGGCTTCCCGTCATCAGCACCTCGGTCACCTGGGCGTGCTGGCGTAGCTCGAGGCCGCGCCCGAGGGCATCCATGAGCCACGAGGCGATCATCAGCCGGCTGTCGCAGATGCCGCCGGCCGGCTCGTACGCGGCGGCAGCGACGCCGTCGAGCGACAGCAGCGGCTCGACGTCGGCAATGTCGGAGGGGTCGAGTAGGTGCGTGTCGAGGCCGAGGGCCTGCTGGCGCTCCACGTTTGCACGGCAGGCCTCGAGCAGGCGCTCGGGCACGGGCAGGAGGTAGCCGGTGGGCACGTAGCCGCTGGTGCCGACGCCGACCTCCTGGTCCCAATCGCGCAGGATCTCCGTGCCGGCCATCGACAGGCGGATTAGGACGGGATTCGTGTAGTGGCGGCGCACCATCCCGAACGTCAGGGCCGAGTCGCCGCCGCCCGCGTTGCCGCGGTCTACGAGGAGCACGCGGCCGGCACCGCGGCGCATCAGTGCGTTGGCGGTGGAGGCCCCGACGAGTCCGGAGCCGATGATCACGATGTCGTAGCCGGCCATGGCGGGACGGTACCACCGTGCGCGTACCAATTCACTCCCGGGGCGGTCTCCTGTACCGTGCGGCGGTAGTCATCTGGAGGTCAGGAACATGGTCGAGATCCTCGAAGGCGAGCAGCTCGTGTGGCAGGGACGGCCGACGTGGAAGTGGTCGGTCTCCTGGATGCTCAAGTGGGGCGTCGTCGGCCTGCTTCCGCTGGTCGTGGGCATCCTGCTCAACTTGGTCACGGACCTGCCACTGGTCTGGTTCTTCGCGGCGACGGTGATCTTCATCGCGGTGGTCGTGGTGCTGGCCTGGGTCAAGCGGCTCGACAGTGAGTACACGGTCACCAATCGCCGCGTCGTGGTCCGGCGCGGCATCGCGAATCGCAACGAGCGCAGCGCGAGCATCGATCGCATCCAGAACGTCAATACGCGTCAGGGCCTCTACGGGCGCATCCTCAACTTCGGCGACATCGAGTTCGACACCGCCGGCAGCGACCTTGGCGACTCCGACCTGGCTCTGCGCGGCATCAACGATCCGCACGCCATGCGTGACCGCTTCGATCGCGAGCTCCTGCAGCGCGACGCCAAGCTGTCGGGCGGCGTCTAGGTCCTACGGCTCCCAGTCCTCGCCGCCGATGTCCCAGCCGACGAGGCAGTAGTCCCCGACCAGCCCGGCGACGGTCTCGAAGGTGGCCCGGTCCGCGTCAGCCAGCGCGGCGGTGGTGATGAACTCCCCCACGAGCTCGCCGTCGTAGTGGATCGGCACCTCGGCACTCGTCGCACCAGCGGGCCCCGCCCAGGGGCCGTCACTGAAGATGCCGGCCTCGACGAAGCGGAGCCCAACCCCGGCGTCGTAGCGCTCGGCGAGCAGCGCGATGGTGCCGAGCAGGATCTGATCGGCCTCCTCGGCGCCGTCCACGATCGCCTGTACCGCGGCGACGACGTCGGCGTCGTGGCTCACGAGCGGATCACCCCGAGCACCTCGTCCCGACGGCTCAGCATCTCCGCCTCGCTCTGGGCCTCGAGGTTGAGGCGCAGCAGCGGCTCGGTGTTCGACGGGCGGACGTTGAAGCGCCAGCTGTCGTGCTCGATCGTGATGCCGTCGAGGTGCGAGATGCGGGCCCCGGGGCCGTAGCGGTCCTTGAGCTCCTGCAGCTTGAGGGCGACGTCGGGCACCGGCGTGTTGATCTCGCCGGTGATGAAGTAGCGCTCGCGCAGAGGCCGGAGCAGCTCGTGCAGCGTCGTGCCGCTGCGCGAGACGAGCTGGAGCACGAGGAGCGCGGGGAGGATGCCCGTGTCGACCCCGTAGAACTCGCCGAAGTAGTAGTGACCGGAGACCTCGCCGGCGAACACGCCGCCCGACTCCTTGATGGCGACCTTGATGAAGGCGTGGCCGACGCGGGAGACCTGCGGCACGCCGCCGCAGCGCTCGATCGTGTGCGGCACGGCGAGCGAGGCGCGGATGTCGTAGAGGATCGTCGCACCGGGGTGGTGCTTGAGTACCTCCTCGGCCAGCAGCGCCGTCATGAAGTCACCGTCGACGAACTCTCCCTCCTCGTCCACGAAGAAGCAGCGGTCGGCGTCGCCGTCCCAGGCACTCCCGATCGACCCGGGATGCTCGCGGACCTTGCCGATGATGAACTGGCGGTTCTCCTCAAGCAACGGGTTGGGCTGGTGGTCCGGAAAGGAGCCGTCCGGGGTCAGGAAG
>CAJCBN010000173.1 GCA_903960645.1 uncultured Actinomycetes bacterium
GCGGCTGCCGCCGCTGCCTGGGCGCAGCATCTCGATGGCGGGGATCGCGGGCTCGACCGGCGGATCGAGCGGGCGCATGATGGCGTCGGCCGGGCTGGCGGGGCGCTCGGGCAGGAGCAGCGACGAGGCGCCCGTGCGGATGCCGAGCGTGACCGGGACGGGCGACGGCCAGGCCCACGGCCAGTAGCACGGCGAGATCGCAATGCGCAGGCGGCTGCCGGTGCGGAAGCGGTGCGCGATCGAGTCGAGCGGCACGTCGATCGTCATCTCCTCACCGGGCACGACCGGCTCGGGCCGGGCGTTGCCGTGGCGATGGCAGAGGTTCAGCTGGCCGCGGGTGACGAGCAGCGAGGAGCCATCCTCGGTGATCTCGCTGAGGCGCACCGACACCATCGCCACCGGCTGATCGGCGGTGATGGCGAGGCGGGCAACGGCGTGCCCGAGGATCGCGAACGAGGCATCGACGGGGTCAGAGGTGAAGCACAGGCTGGCTGCCTCCTCACCGCGCTGGTCGAGGGCGAGATCGTCGGACTTGCCGTCGGCGCACCACGAGCCGCCGTCGAGGCCGACGGTCTGGACGCTTTCGATCTCGAAGGTCTGCTCGTGCCCAGCATCGCCGCCGAGCGTGCCGTGACCGAGCACGAGTTCGCGCGTGGCGATGCGCGGCGACGGCCAGGTCTCCTCGGCGATCCAGCGTCCCGGGCGGTCCGTGATGCGCGGTGCGGGTGTCACGGGGTCCTGCTCGTAGGCGATCAGCATCGGGTCGCCGTCGATCCCGCTGTCGACGCCCTTGAGCCAGCGGTCGAACCAGCGCGTCTGCTCTGCGAGGATGCCGACCTGCGGCGTGGGCGGGCCATGGATCGGGTCCACGTGTCCCCACGGGCCGATGATCGCCTTGCGCGGGCCCTTCAGCCCAGCCAGCACGCGCAGGGCGGAGTCGGTGTAGCCGTCGGTCCAGCCGGCGACGCAGAGGACCGGCGTGTCGATCTGGTCGAAGTCCTCGCCGGCCGAGCCATGGCGCCAGTAGTCATCGCGGCGCTGATGGGCCATCCAGTGCGCGATCCACGGTTCGAGGTTGATGCGCTCAAGCCACGCCGCGCGCCAGCCCTCACCGTAGACGGCGGGGAACGGCGGTCGCGCCTGCCAGCCGTGCATGCAGACGGACCAGTGCAGCATGTCCATGGCATCGACGAGGCCGCCGCGGTAGTGAACGTCGTCCGTGAAGCGATCATCCGTCGAGTAGCCGGAGACGACGGCTTTCAGCGCCGGCGGGCGGCGCGCCGCGATCTGCAGGCCGTTGAAGCCGGTCCACGAGTAGCCGGTCATGCCGACGGCACCCGTGCACCACGGCTGCGCGGCGATCCAGGCGATCGCGTGGCAGCCGTCCTGCAGTTCCTGCTCGCTGTACTCGTCGGTGCAGAGCCCCGTCGACTCGCCCGTGCCGCGAATATCGATACGGATGCCGGCGTAGCCCTCGCCGGCGAACCAGCGCATCTCCTGCTCGTCGCTCGCGACGGTGCCGTCGGTCAGGCGGTACGGGCCGTACTCGAGAACGGCCGGCACCGGATTCGTGTCGGCATCGGCCGGCAGCCAGATGCGCGCGTGCAGCCGCGTGCCGTCGGGCAGCGGAATCCAGACTGGCGTGCGGATCTCAATCTCGTGCGGGAACTCGCGGCGAATCGTGGCGTCGGTGCGCATAACGGCAGTCTACGCCGCCGCTATGAGGCGTGGGCAGCGTCTACAGCGGCTTAGGCGGAAGACATGCAACAAGGAGAGGGCGGCCCTGTCGGAAGCATCTCGTCTTCACCACCGGGATACGGACCGTTGATCTCGGCCCCGCCCGTTGCCACCCCGCGTTGGTACACCCGGAGAATCCGGTTGGGCCGCAGGAGCACTTTGATGTCGGCAAGCGGATCGCCGTCGATGAGGACGAGATCGGCCACGCAGCCAGGTGACAACCTGCCGATATCGTTGATGCCGAGTGCTTGCGCACCCCCTAGCGTGGCGGCGCGCAGCGCTGCCATCGTGCCGAGCCCGCCCTCGGCCATGCGATGGGCTTCCCAGAGCTGGCAGCCAGGAGGACCCGAGTCGTAGCCCATGCCGAAGATAACCCCGGCGTTCCGTCCTGCCTCAAGGGTGAGGTACGCCTCGGCAAGCTGGCGCTTGGCCTGCTCCACCAGTGAGGGGACGAACCTGTCAGCGAATCGTTCGGCGAGATCGTGGAAGGTGGTGAGGGTTGGAACCAGCACTTGTCCGTGTTCCGCCATGTGGTCGAGGAGTGCCGGCTCCCGATGCAAAGCAAAACCGTGCTCGATGGTGTCAGCACCCTCGAGGACCGACATCCGCGTGCCGTCGAGTCCCTCGGCGTGGGCCGCGACACGGAGGCCCATGCGATGCGCCTCGTCGATGAGAGCGGCCGCTTCATCCCGCGTCATCTGTGCGGGTTCGGGATCCTCGCGCTCGACTGAACGCGCACCCGTCGACATGAATTTGACAAAGTCCGCGCCCCGCTTGAGGTTCTCACGCACAGCCGCACGCATCGCCCATGGGCCGTTGGCCTCGTGGTACATCGTCCCGAAAATCCGTGTGCCCGGCGCAGTCGCGGAGATGATCCGTCCACAGCTCCGTAGGCGTGGTCCTCGGGACAGCCCGAGCTCGATCGCCTTGCGGAGGACGATCGCCTCGTCATCGAACGAGCCCACATCGCGGACTGTCGTGATGCCCGCGTCAACATAGGCTTCGGCCGTCTTGCTCAGGATGAACCAGCCGAGCTCGCGTGGTCGTGGATCCTCGCCGTTTAAATACGCGGCCGGTCCAAACCCGGGGCTCCGTTCGGTGTCGGAGATGACATGCGTGTGCACATCGATGAGTCCCGGCAGGATTGTTGCTCCTGCTACGTCGCGAGCACCCTCCGGTGGAGGGCCAGAGATCTCTTCTACAGCGTCGATTCGCCCATCTCGAATTGTCAGCGCACCCCGTGCGATGACGGTCTCGGCACCCGGGTCGATGATGCGTGCGTTCCAGAGGATCTCTTCCATGCTGCTGATCGTGCGCGAGCAAAATCGATCTTACAAACGTGTAATAGTGTTAGTAATGATTGAAGAATTCGATCATGCATGGATGCGCCTTGAGTTGCGCCATCTCGCCGCGCTCGACGCCGTGTCACGACTCGGAACGTTTCGCGGGGCTGCCACGGCACTGGGCTACTCGCAGTCGGCGGTGAGTATCCAGATCCGGGCGCTCGAAGAGATTGTGGGAGCGACAGTGCTGCAGCGGGGGCCCGGCGCTGGGCATGCGTCTCCGACGGCTGTGGGGCGTGCCCTCCTCGGCGCCATTCCCTTGCTCGTCTCGGCGATGGATGATGCGCGGCGAAGTGTCGAGGCAGCGATGCAGTCGCGACCGGTGTTGCGCGTAGGGATCTTCCCAACAGCCTCCGTCGCACTCTTGCCCGGTGTGTTGAAGCTTGTTGGTCTGCAGATGGAGGTAGTGCTCCACGAGCGGCCTGATCCTGATGAGCTCGTGCTGGCGCTTCGACAAGGTCGGCTCGATGTGGCGTTTCTCTCACCGCCGCCCGTGGGATCCGACCTCGTCCTCAAGCCGTTGCTGGAAGACCCGTACGTCGTTCTTCTGCCACGCATCGAGTCGTTTGACGCGGTACGCCTAATGTCGGCCGAGCGGTTACGCGATCTGCCGGCAGTCGCGTACCGCTCCCTGCCCGATGCGGTGCATCCATTGATGCTCCTCAAGCCCGAGTATCGTCCGCGGCGTATTGCGGCACGTACCGATGACGATCGCACCGTTCACGCGATGGTCGGAGCGGGGCTTGGCGTGGCCTTGCTGCCGGGACTCAGCGTTGACGTGCATGACCCAAGGGTGCGCACCGTTCCGGTCCGGCCTGCATTGCCACCGCGGAGGATCGTCTTGGCTTGGCAGGAGGCGAAACACCTGGAGCCGGCTGCAGAGGCCTTCATTCGGGCCGCCGAGGCAGTCGCGAAATCCGTTCGGTCTACGGCCGAGCCGGCCCGGCGCTCGCCTTAGGCCTGGACCAGCACGCGACCGTCCTCGACTCGGACGGGGTATGCCGCGACGCGGAAGGAGGGGTCTTCGATGCACTCGCCGGTGGAAGCATCGAACTCCCACCCGTGCCACGGGCA
>CAJCBN010000174.1 GCA_903960645.1 uncultured Actinomycetes bacterium
GCTGGCCGAGGCGATGAACGTGACGGCCGGCGAGCACCCGTTCGGCGTCGATGAGTTGAAGCTCGCCGGACTCTCGGTCGCACCCAGCCGCCACGTGGCGGCGCCGCGGGTCGCCGAGTCGCCCGTCTCGCTTGAGTGCCGGCTGGCGCAGGAGGTAGCGATTGGCCCCGACGGCGAGAATCGCTATCTCGTGCTGATCCTCGAGATCGTTGCCTTCCACGTGCGCGACGATCTCTACGACGACGGTCGCATCGACCCGCGCAAGCTGCACCCCCTCGGCCGCCTCGGCGGCAACGCGTACAGCCACCCCGGCGAGGTGTTCGAGCTCGAGCGCCCGCCGTCCACGCGCCCGCACTGAGCCCCGTTCGGGCGGTGCGCCGCTAGAGGACGGGCAGGATCGCGATGGCGATCACGTCGAGCGCCACCACCGCGAGCAACGCGTTGAAGGCGGTGGCGCGCCCGGCCAGCCGCCGGCCGACGAGGGCCGCGCCGATGAGGACCGCGATCAGCGCCACGGAGACGAGCAGCGAGCGCTCGGCCATCGCCGCGGCGACGACACCGGTGCCCAGCGTCAGCAGGAGCCAGCAGAGACGCGTGGAGGTGCGCTCGCCGAGATGGACGGCGAGGCCTCCGAGCCCGGCGTCCCGATCCGCCGCCAGATCGGGCAGCGCGTTGGCGAGGTGCGCGCTGACGGCGATCAGCGCGAAGGCGGCGATCATCCACAGCGGCGGCCAGCGGTCGTCGAGCCCCAGCGTGAGGAACGGTGGCGCCGCGGCGAAGGCCACTGCGTACGGCAGCCACGACCACGCCGTGCGGGACAGGCGCAGGTTGTAGAGCCAGGCCATCGCGAGTGCGAGCAGGTGGAAGGCACCGCCGAGGAGGCCGGCGACGAGGACGCTGAGCGGGATCGCGGCCGCGAGGGCGATGAACGCGGCGAGCCAGAGGGCGCGCGGGCTGACGTCGCCGGCCACGGTCGGCTTGGCGGCCCGGGCGGAGCGCGCATCGAGGCCGCTGTCGTAGGCGTCGTTGCTCCAGCCGACCGACAGCTGGCCGACCAGGATCGTGACGGCGAGCAGGGCCAGGCTCGCCCCGGACCAGCCGAGGCTCCAGGCGAAGACCGTCATGACACCGGTGACGCCGATCGTGGGCGCCGCGTGGCAGGCAAGCGCGAAGCCGCGCAGCCGACGCAGCGGGGTGGTCACCGGTGGGCGCCGCCGCGCGTCGGCATCACGGCGCGAGGCCGTCGGCGCGATCGCGGGCGCTGGCCGCCGGGTCCCGCTCGGTGGCTGGGCCGTAGCCGCCGCCGCACGGTCCCATCAGGCAGATGCGATCGCCGGCCCGCGCCTTGCGGTACGGGAACTTGGAGTGCAGCTCCTGCTCGTCGGCCGCCCCGCGGTTGAGGATCACGCGACCGGGTGCGCCGGCCTCGCCGCCGAACAGTCCGGGCGGTGCCCAGACCGAGCCCTCGCCCTCGAGCGAGAAGCCCGTGTCGTCGAGGAACTCGATCTCGCGGATCGACCCGAGACCGCCGCGCCAGCGACCCACGCCGGCATCGCCCTCGCGCAGCTCGTACTGCGTGACGCGCAGTGGATAGTGCGACTCGATGTCCTCGACGGGGTTGTTGCGCGTATTGGCGTAGAGCGTGTCGACGGCGTCCATGCCGTCCTTGCCGAAGCGCGCGCCGTAGCTGCCCTCGTGGATGTCCATGTACACCCAGTGCTCGCCGTCCTTGAAGCCCGAATAGGAGACGATCCGGAGCGTGCCCGTGCCTGCGCTGACCGCCTCGGGCAGGATCGGCGCGAGCGCGCGCATCAGCGTGTCCGCGACGAGGTTGCCGCCGGAGAAGCGGGCGATCGTCGGGGCGGGGAAGCGCGGGTTGGCGAGGCAGCCCTCGGGAGCCGTGATCGCGATGGCGCGAAACAGCCCCGAGTTGGTCGGCACGGCATCGTGCGTGGCGGTGTCGAGCAGGATCGAGCGCAGCGCGACCCAGACGGCGAGGTCGACGGTGCCGACGAAGGGCATGTTCAGCGGCAGGTCGATCTGGGGCGACGTGCCCGCGAGGTCGACCGTCAGCTCGGAGCCACTGATCGTGACGGCCACCTTGATGACAAGGTCCTTGTAGGCGGGGTCCGGATGATCGGGGTAGCCATCGAGTCGCCCCTCGGCCTCGTAGGTGCCGTCGGGCAGCCGCTCGATCTCGCGGCGCATCATGCGGTCGGAGTAGTCCATCACGTCCGCGCAGGCCAGTCGGAAGGTGTCGAGCCCGTAGCGCTCGATCAGCTCCTCGAGGCGGGCGGCACCGATCTTGGCGGCCGTCACCTGGGCCTCCATGTCGCCGACCACGAGGTGCGGGGCGCGCACGTTGTCCTTGATCAGCTGCCAGAGGACGCCGTTGACGCGGCCGTCCTCCTCAATCTTGAGCGCGTTGAAGTGCAGGCCCTCGGCGTACGCGTCGCCGGCATCGACGATGCCGCACGTGCCCGGCGACAGCGCGCCGAGGTCGAGGTGGTGCGCCGTTGTCCCCGAGAACCCGACCAGCTCGCCGGCGTGGAAGACGGGTACGATGAAGCCGACGTCCGGCTGGTGCGAGGCGCCGTAGTAGGGGTGGTTGTGAATCACCACGTCGCCGGGCTGCCATGCCTGCCCGGTCTCGCGGAAGCGCCGCTCGATGCCGCGGACGTAGCCCGGGATCGGGCCCGACTGCAGGGGCGTCGACTGGACCGACTCGCAGAGCTGGTTGGCGTCGACGTCGCAGAGCGCGCAGCCGAAGTCCTCCGATTCGCGGATGATCGACGAGTACGACATGCGGGCCAGCTTGTGGCCCATCTCGACGGCGATCGAGTCGAGGCCGCCGGCGATGACGGCGGTGGTGACGGGGTCGAGGCGGCTCATGCCGTGGCCTCCCGAGTCAGGATCAGGTTGCCGGCGGCATCGGCGCAGCCGTGCCAGCCGGGTGGGATCACGGTGGTGGTGTCGGCGTGGAGCACGATCGCCGGGCCGGGGAAGGGCGCGTCGAGCGGCAGCTTCGCCCGCTCGAGGAACGGCGTGGCGTGGGGGCTCAGCGTGCCGTCCGCACCGGGGAACAGGACGGGCTGCTCGGCCACGGTCGCCTCGGCGAGCGTGGCGCTGGTGACCGGCAGGGCATCAACCGTCGGGCGGCGACCGATCGCCGTGACGCGGGCGTTGACGATCTCGATCGGATCGCCGTGCGCCTTGCCGTACTCGCGGGTGTGGAGCTCGTGGAACCCGTCCAGCGCGCTCTCGGCAAAGGCGCCGTCCACAAGCGGCAGACGAAGCTCGTAGCCCTGGCCGACGTAGCGGCAGTCCAGCGCGCGTGTGACGACGATGTCGGCGTCGTCGACACCGTCCTCGTGCAGCCACGAGCGCAGGAGGCGCTCGATGTCCTCGAGCTCGCTGTTGACACGGTCGGCGTCGACCGAGCCCTCGACCATGAAGACCGTGCGCATCTGGTCGTACTTGAGGTCGCTCGTGAGCAGGCCGTTGGCGGAGGTGATGCCCGGATAGGGCGGCACCAGCACCTCGGGGACGTTGAGCAGATCGGCGACCTCGGCCGCGTGGAGCGGGCCGGCGCCGCCGAAGGCCACCAGGGCGAAGTCGCGCGGGTCGTGGCCCTTCTCGATCGTGCGGGAGCGGATGGCGCGCGCCATGTTGGCGTTCGCAATCGTCAGGATGCCCTGGGCCGTCTGCGCCTCGTCCATCCCGAGCTGGGCGGCCAGTGGCGCGATCGCAGCCTGGGCCGCGTCGCGGTCGAGGCGCATGCGGCCGCCGAGGAAGCGGTCGGCGTCGAGCCGGCCGAGCAGCAGGTGGGCGTCGGAGATCGTCGGCTCGGTGCCGCCGTGGCCGTAGCAGGCCGGACCGGGCCGGGCCTTGGCGCTGCGCGGGCCGACGCGGAAGGCGCCGCCCTCGTCGACGTACGCGACGGAGCCACCGCCGGCCCCGATCGCGTGCACGTCGAGCATCGGCACGAGCAGCGGATAGCCGCCCACCCAGGTGTCGCGGGCGGAGGCCTCGGCGACGCCGTGCTCGGTGACGATGCCGATGTCGGCCGAGGTGCCACCGACGTCGAAGGTGATCAGCCGTTGGCGTCCGCTCAGCGCGCTGGTCCACTGGCCGCCGAGAATGCCCGCGGCGGGACCGGACAGGAGCAGCGTGACGGGGCGCTCGGCCGCCGCGCGGACGCTGGCCACGCCGCCGCTCGACATCATCACGTGCAGGTCGCCCTGGACCCCGAGGTCGGCGAGTGCGGCGTCAAGGCGCTCGATGTAGTGGCCGGTCTTGGGGCCGATAAAGGCGTTCATCAGCGCGGTCGTGAAGCGCTCGAACTCACGGAACTGCGGGACGATGTCCGCGCTTGCGGTGACGAACGCGTCCGGCATGACCTCGCGCACGATCTCCGCGGCGCGGCGCTCGTGCGCGGGGTTGAGGTACGAGAAGAGGAAGCAGACGGCGACGGCCTCGATGCCCTCGGCCCTGAGTGCCTCCGCGGCGGCGCGCACCTCGTCCTCGTCAAGGGGGATGAGGACCTCGCCCGACGGCGGCACGATGCGCTCCGTCACCACGTGGCGGTGCGCGCGCTCGGCGAACGGCTGCGCCTGCCAGGGGATGTCCTGGACGACGGAGTAGTGCTGCGGGCGCTGGTGGCGGCCGATGTGCGAGACGTCGCGGAAGCCGCGGGTCGTGATCATCCCCACGCGGGCGCCGTCAAACTCGAGCACGGCGTTCGTCGCCACGGTGGTGCCGTGGAAGACGCCAGTCACGTCGCTCGGCTCGATGCCGGCGATCGCGCAGAGCTCGCGGATGCCGGCGACCATCGCCTCGTCGGGCGCGGCGGGCGTGGAGGGGACCTTGTGGACGTGCACGCCGCCGGTCTCCGCGTCGAACAGCATCAGGTCGGTGAAGGTGCCGCCGATGTCGACGCCGATCATGCGGCTCATGCGCCCGCCCCCTGCCGCGCGTAGGCGGCGATCAACGTGCCGGGGCAGTTGACGAGCTCCTTCGGTTCGGGCGCCAGAAACGCCTTCGTCTTGGAGGTCGTGATGCCGTAGGCGTGCAGGCCCTCGATCAGCTTGACCGCGCAGGCGACGCCGTCGAGGACAGGTACTCCGAGCGCCTCCTGCATGGCCTTGTCGATCGGTCCCAACCCGGCGCAGCCGAGCAGGATCGCCTCGGCGCCGTCCTCCTCGATTGCCAGGCGGGCGTAGTCGACGATCAGGCGCTTGGTGCGCTCGATGTCCTGCTCAATCTCCAGCACGCTGAGCGGCGTGCAGCGGATCGACGCGCACTTCTCCGTCAGGCCGGCGCGGTGGACGGCGTCGGCGATAAACGGCTCGACGCGGGGAATGACGGTGACGATCGACCAGCGGTGCGCCACGAGGCACGCCGTGTGCATGGCCGCCTCGGCGATGCCGACCACGGGGACGTCGCTGACCTCGCGGCAGGCGTACAGACCCGGATCGCCGAAGCACGCGATGACGTAGCCGTCGTACTGCCCCTGTGTCCGCGCGACGGTCTCGAGCGTGTGGTACGCGGCGATCGCC